>PWQF01000012.1 GCA_003556865.1 Elusimicrobiota bacterium
CTGAAAGCTCTTTTTCAAACTGGAGCTGACGCCTTTTAATTAAATCCAAATCCAGCTGCAGGCCGATATCCTCTATTATTTCCGGGGCCCCGGAAACAGGGATCGCCCCGTCTTTAATTAAGTTAAAACAGCCCCTGCTCCCGGCATGAAAAATAGTTCCGGGAACAGCATAAACCTGCCGCCCCTGCTCCGCGGCAAAAGAGGCAGTTATGAGGGCGCCGCTCTTTTCCGGAGCCTCTACCACTACCACCCCCTGGGAAAGAGCGCTTACAATTCTATTGCGCCGGGGAAAATTATGGGGGACAGGCCGCGTATCCGGACTGAACTCGGTCAGTACCGCTCCCCGGGCGGCAATCTCCTCCAGAAGTTTTATATTTGAAGCCGGGTAAGGACAATTTAAGCCGCCTCCCATTACAGCTATTGTTCGGCCGCCGCCATCCAGGGCAGCCCGGTGAGCCGCAGTATCTATACCCTCGGCCGCTCCGGATACCACTGTAATATTAAAAGAACTGAGCCCCTTTGCTATAAGTTCTGCTGCCCTTTTACCATAGGAGGAGGCCTTCCTGGTCCCCACAACCGCTATTGAGTTATAATCCACAGGTGAGAGGCTTCCCTTTGAATAGAGTATAGGCGGCGGATCATTTATCTGCATCAGGGGAAGGGGATACTCCTTTTCCCCGTAACAGTAAATTCTGAAGCCGTGCCTCTTTATTTCCCTTACCCTGCTTTTAAAAGAATCAGCTTCATTAAGGGCCTTCTTTATTTTCAAGGCTTTTGCAAGGTTCACGCCCCCGGCCCTGGCAATGGTGCGGGGGGAAGAGCGGGCCAATTTAAATATACCGCCGGAAGAATCTATTAAATTTTTTATGCCTGCCGGTCCCAGGCCTTCAATTGAATCCAATTTAAGAAAAGCGGCCGCTATATTATCCGTGTCAGTCAAGAGCTGCCCTTTTCACCTGAAATCAAAGAAGCTCATCCTCTATATATCCATGCCTTTTAACTATATTTTTCTCTTTTTTGACTCCTTTTTTTAAGCTTTTTTCCGGCGGGATATAATCTTTAAAATTGCCTTTTACCAGGCTGTCAACAAATTTATCGTCTTCAAAAACATCCATCAGGGAGGCCGGAATTCTCCCTGCTGCAATTATAAGCCTGCGGGGATTTAAATTGAGGGCCTCTGCTATTTTTTTTATATCTTTTTCTTTTGCCGGGGGGTTACGGGTCCCGGATAATATTTTTGAAAGGAAAGAAACATCAAGGCCGCTTCTTCTGGCCAGTTCCCTTAAACTGATATTCTCGTTTTCAACTCCTTTTTTTACCAGACAGGCAAATTTAGTATGTTTCATTTAATCTTTTTGCTATTCAGCTCTTTTAATAAAGGGGGCGCCTGAAACGGTATTTTCAGCAAAATCCGGCCCTGTTAAATATTTTTATTTTCTGCGGATTTTTTTAAAAAGAAAAATTTACTTAAAAACCGGCAGCTATTCAAATGCCAGAAGAAGGTCCCTTTCCCGGATAAAATTGTGCGACATTGTTATTCTTGCGGTAGCAGACCTTTCCTCTATATTACCGGTAACCCTCAGGGCTCCCACCTTTTTCATCATCACACCCATCAACTCTCCCGTATCCGGGTCCGCAACCCCTCTTCCGGGCCGGTATATATTAAATTTCTGTCCCTCAGACAACCCGTCCCGGGAACCCAGGTTTATAAAACAGTAATCCCCGAAAGCAGGCATTTCCTTATGTTCGGTAAACCCGGAAACACGGCCGTCAAAAACAAAATCCTCCGGAGCCAGAAAATCCCCGTACTCCCTGACCTCAGCAACCTCCTCTTTATCAGGCTCGGGACGGACCTCTTTAACCTCGGGAACCCGGGGCAGCTTGGATACCACCTTGGGCACAATAATCTTATCTCCCGGAAATATCCAGTGGGGATCGTTAATATAGTCGTTATATCTATAGATTAAGTCCCATTTTTTCCAGTCCCCGTACCTGCGCCTGGCAATTTCTGCCAGGGAATCGTTTTCCTGAACGCTGTAGACTTCAAGGACTATCTCCTTGTCCCGGGGAACTTCCAGTTCATCTATATCAGCGGTTATCCGCGCCGGTGAGGCGGCAGGAGAGGGACCTGAAAAACAGAATATTACCGCAAGGACAGCCAGTATAAAGCTAAATTCCAATTTTTTACTTTTTTTCATTATATTTATGAACTCCCTTGTTTAACTGCGCTTTAAAGATAATAATGCCGCTAAAAACTTTTGTCAATCAGAAGCCTTAAAGGCCCTGTATTCACCGGAAACAATAATATAAGCATCTTTTTTATGAGCGGAAATAATCTTATGCTCTTTTTCCAGGATTTTATCTGCGTAGCTGTCCAACTTATCCCTGGCCCTTTCCTGTCTGTGCTTTTTTGTCTCCCTGTAAGTCCTGTCTATAAATACACGGTAGTCGGCATTTTTAAGGCTGGTGGTATAAGTCCCTTCACAGATAATTACATCCAGCCCGCTTAAATCGATTTTTTCAGAAAGAATTTTATCTGCGTCATAATCTATGAGGGGCTTTTCCAGCACCCGGTCCGAATCAGCGGGAGGGTTTTTGGCAATCTTCAGGTGTTCATCCATAAGGTCAAGCCTCACCTCGTGCATACCCACATTATCCAGACCCTTTTTTCTGTATTCGGTATTGGTCCCGGGCGGCCTTATAAAATAATCATCCTGGTGAAAAAGAGCGCATTTTAAATCATCTTTTTCTTTTAGAAGTCTTCCTATTTCGGTAGCTATCTCGCTTTTGCCGCTGCCTGACTCTCCTGCAACCGTAATTGAAACCCGGTCTTTCCTCTTTTCAATCTCCTTATGCAGAATTTGATAAATATCTTCTGCTGCCTGCCTGTGATGCTGCTTTACAACTATTTTATCTCCTAACATTTTGCCTCCTTAATTTAAAAACAATAAATCTCTCAGTTCTTTTCTCAGCTGGCTGTCGCTGCTTTTTTTGCCGTTCATAAAATATTCCGGGACAGGATAATCTTTTTTATCTGTTAATTTTTCACTTTTTATTTCTTTAAAAATTTTCACATACTCTCCTGCAGCCGTTTTCCAGGTAAACTTATCTTTTACCCTTTCCATACCCCTACTGGAATATTTTTTCCAGGTCCCGGCCATAAGAAGTTTTTCCAGGGCCCCGGAGAGGGAATGGGGGTCGTTGGGATCCGCAAGTATACCGTATTTTCCCTCCTTAAAAATTTCACTGGGTCCGCCGAATTTTGTAGCCACGGCCGGAAGACCCGAAGCCATTGCCTCCACTATGGTAAGCCCGAAAGGCTCGTGGAGGGCCGGATTAACAAAAATCCATTTATTTCTTCCCGCATAACGGTAAAGGTAGGGCATCTCTTCGGCATAATCAAATCCGGGGCTCAGGCATACCTTACCCTCAAGCTTCCAGGCCTGTATTATATCTGCTATATCCTCAATTATAAATTGTTTATGCTCCTTGAACTTATCCCTGTTTTCAGGGTTTAAGGGATCATCAATATTTCCCGCGATAATCATTAAGTTGCAGTTTTCCTGCAGCTGCCTGCTGGAAGCATACGCCCTCAGCAGACCCACTGAATTTTTTTTAGCGTCAAAACGGGAAGGGGAAAAGATCGCGGGCAATTCCAGCCTTTCGGGACTGATTGCATTTTTAAGTTTTTCCTTAACCTTAGCTACCGTCTTATCATATTTATCTTTATCTTTTTCCGCCTCGTGATATGAAAAGAACTGGCCGGGGTTTATTCCCGGGGGTATTATTCTGAATTTATCTTTATTATCCACAGCCTCATCATATACCCGGTGGCCGTACTGCCTGTCTATTTCCTCCTGGGTGGATGTAAATATGATTCGCGCATTTCTAAAAGCAACCCTTTCAGCTGAAATCCTGAGGTGAAAATTAAAGTTCCTGTTTATCATTTCATAATTGGAACGGGAAAGCTTGAGGTTATCCATCTTTTTACCTCCCAGAGAATGGCCGGTATGCGTAAAAGGTTTTTTCATTTCCTTTTTAAGAATCGCCGCGGAAAGGCCGGCATCGGCATAATGAGACGAGAAAATATCAGGTTCATAATTCCGGTCCCGGTAAAATTTCTTTATTCCCATAGAAAAATCTTTTATAAACGGCCACAGGTTTTCTTTTTTTACAAACTTATCCTCAGGGCCGCACTTTATCCTTATAATTCTAAGATTCCGGTTATATTCCTCTATTTCACTGTCGTAGCCGGGCCACTGTTCATCTTTAAAGTACCTGGTAAAAAGATCTACCCGGCAGCCGCACTTTTCAAGTTCCTTGGCCAGCTCCAGTATATACACAATCTGTCCGCCGGTATCGGGATGCTCTGCAATCTGGGGATCGTTCCAGCGCACATGGCCCTGGGGATTAATAAGGCAAACGTTAAGTTTAGAATTTTCCTTGCTCATAAGTAGTCCTTTTCATTTTTCTGTCCGTTTTGGCTGAATTATATCTAATAAAGGGTTCTATTTCAAGAATTTGACACTTATCCTTATCTTATGCTATTTTTAAATACTGAAATTTAATAACCGGTTTTTCTATAATTAGATTAATGAACTTAACGGATATATTTTTCAATATCAATAAATTTAAACCGGGAGTATTGAAGCAGAATAAATGGAACTTTTAATAAAAAACGCCAGGTTAAGAGATAAGCAGTATAAAGTGGATATTGCCGTGGATAAAGGTATCATCACAGATATTTTCCCCTCCGCCACGCCCGACCCTCCTTTAAAAGAAAAAGAAGCAGGCAGGATAATAGATGCGGACGGCTCTCTGGTTTCCCCCTCTTTTATTGACCCCCACCTTAACTTGGATACTGCTTTCCTTGCCGGGGAAAAAGAGGAAAAGATGTTCAGCAGGGCCTGCAGGGCAGTTGAAGCGGGGATAATCTCCGGGGTGACCGTCTTCAGGGTAAATGCCGGTATTGACTCCCGGGAGGGACTGGCCGGCCTGGAAACAATTTCCGAGCTAAGAAAAAAATACCGGTCTGCAGTAACTCTTCAGATAAGGGCCTGCCCCCGCAATGGAATAATTAAGGATCCCGCATCCTCTAAACTTATAAAAAAGAGCCTTAAGAGAGGGGCAGAGGTTATAGGGTGCATCCCCCAAAGTGAGTATACGGATTTTGATGCCCGGGAACATATGGATTTTTGTTTTAAACTTGCAAAAAAGTTTAATGCGGACCTTGATATGCTTGCAAATGAAGATGAAACCCTTTCTGCCCCCCACCTCCAGTATATCGGCTCAAAGAGCTTAAAAGAGAAATACACCGGCCGCCTGGCCGGACTCTGGCCCCTTGACCCCGGACCCGGAAGTAAGAATTATGAGCATAAAATTATTCCCATTATAAAAAAGGCCGGGATAAATATAATTATAAACCCCCTTAATAACAGTTTATATCCGGAAAATCCGGTTTTGATCGGTCGCCTGATTAAAGAAGGGGTAACCGTGGCTTACGGGCAGGGGAGCATCAAAGATTTTATCTGCCCCGCCTGGGGCAGAGAGAATATGCTGGAAGCAGGAATGCTGGCTGCCCGGACACTGGGGTTTAAGAACTCTCCGGAACTGGAAATTTTATTTGATATGGCCACTTTTAACGGCGCAAAAATTCTGGGGCTGAAGGATTATGGCATTAAGCCCGGCGGCCCGGCCGATTTTAATATTATAAATGCTCCCAATCTGCAGGAAGCTTTCAGAAATATTTCCGAATGCTCGTATGTTATTTCAAAGGGAAAGGTAATAGCGGAAACAAAAAAAGAAGAGAAGCTTTTTCTTTAAGGGCCGCCGCTTAAATATTAAACTGCCTCTTAAACCTTAATTAACCCCGTATAATATATACCTCTTATTTTTAAAAAGAGATTCCATATTATTTGCCGCCGCCTTTTCAAAGATACTTTTATCTTTTTCATTCCACCCTCTAAAAGATGATTTTTTAATAAGAATATGGGTTATTCCCTTATTTTTTATCCCGGATAAAAATCGGCCGGCGGAGCTGCTCTTTTTAATTTTTTCCCGTAGGGGGCATAAGGTATAAGGATCCCCGGAGATATGAGGGCGCCTTATATAAAAAGTTCTTTTTTCCCCTCCAATTAAAATAAGACTCGTTTCAGGTGTATGGCTGTTAATGTAGCTGAATAGCTCATAATCTTTCAGATTATCCTCCAGGTATCTCTCCCTGCTTTCAAGTCCCAGCGCAAAGTAGAGGCTGCCTGTTCCCCTTGTATCCTCCATTATGATAAAAAAGTTTATAAGCAGACCGCCAAAAAAAACTGCCATAATAAACTGGTAAAAATATTTTTTCTGGCCGTAAAGATTTACTATTATGTATGCCGAGACCACGCTTAAAACCGGAATCAGGAAATATATGTACATTATATTCCTTCCCGCCGCCGCATATATAATTAAGTATACGGCAGTAAATCTTAAAAGTATTTTTATTGTTTTGCCCAGTTCTTTAACAGCTATGGCCGTTGGTATGAAAAGTATGTACAGGGGGCCCATAAGAAAAAAGTTTTCGGCAGCAGCCCTTTCTGAAAAAGGGTTATGCCATAAAGGAAGAAGGACCCCCCAGAAACTTTCCCGGGCCTCTATTACCCGGAAGGAGAGGTCCCCGGCAGAGAAAAATGGAAAAAAGGGGTTGCCGGCCGTCATAAAATTCTTAACTCCCAGGGGAAG
>PWQF01000061.1 GCA_003556865.1 Elusimicrobiota bacterium
CAGGAGTATACCCAGTTCCAGTTTTATATGGGCAACCTTCTCTTCATACTCTTTTAATATCTCCATCCGCTGTTCAACCTCTTCCCGCTGCCCTTCAATAACCTCATCAAGCGCTCTCACTCTATCCCGGGCCTCTTCCTCTATAATCCTGAACTCCTCCCGGGCTGCCTCTATGGCCTTATTGGCATTATCTCTGGAAACGTCCGGATCCCACGGTCCCACTTCCCACATCTTGCCTGCAGCATCATAATGCTTCCGGAAAAAGAACTCTAAATCCCTTAGCCTGCGCGCCCTCTCTATCTCAGCATCTCTCTCTGCCCGGGCCGCATCCAGTATCTCGTCACGCTCATCCCGCATAAAGTCACGTCTTTCAATGTTGCGCTCAATAGACTCTTCAATACTTTCTATCTCCCTCCGGTATTTTGATATCTCTATAAGGTAGTCAATTATTTCTATCTCAAGCTTAGCGTTGGTTATACCCTGCAGGAGGTCGTTTATCTCGTTTATAAGCTCCGGGTTATCCCCGGCAAGTATGGCAAGCCTTTCCCTGGCTTCGGGGCTTTCTACAATTTCCCTGACCTCTTTCTCTATCTCTTCCCAGAAACTTAACCCGAGGTAAGGGCTTCCATCTGCCATATGTGAGGCCCGGAGAGTGGCAATCTCATTCCTCTGGCGGCTTATCAACTCCTCCATCCCCAAAACCCGCTCTCTCTGCTCCTGTACCACATCTTCAAACTCCTGGTTTAACTCACGCAGGGTTCTCTCAAAATTACGGTCAGCCTCCTGCCTGGTAACAGGATCGGTCGGTGAAGAAGGTGAAGTGCGGCCCGTACGGGATTCCCACCAGTGGTCCCTCTCGGCCCGCCTTATGGCCTCTTCCCTTTCCTGGCGGGCCTCTTCGATTATCCTCTCCCGGTCGACTTTGATCCATTCAAGGGTCTGCAGGTTTTTTTCAATAGATTCCTCTATGGCTTCCACTTCCGCCATATGTTCCTCTATAACTACAAGGTAATCTGATTTTATGAGGTCCCGGAGACTGTGATTATTCTCTCCATTCTTTATATATGAGAATACACGGTCAAGTGTTTCGGCCTGCTCAAGAAGACGTTCGCCGAACTGGCCCGGAGAGGCGGGGGGAACCGCTGAACCTAAATCAAGCTCCGAAAACTCTTCCCCTGTAAGAAGCTCAAGAAGATCCCTGATGCTCTCCCCTCCGCGGTCGGATATCCTCATATACTGGTTATACCTGAGCAGGGTATTGTAATGCTCGTCTGTATTATCACCTATGCTGTGAAGAATTTCAGCAACCCTGTTGCCTGCCAGCTCATAAACCTCTACCAGGTCCTGGGGGGTTTCTGCTTCCCTTATGGCCTGGCTGGTCATTGCCGTTAACTCATTTGAATGGTAACGGCTGTAGGCGGCAGGCACATCTTCTCCCTCGTCATTATACTGGGATACTATATAATCATCCACATCCATAAGAACAAGGTCCAGGGCGGCTATATGCTCCCTGACATCCTGCTTAAGTTCATCCAGTTCCCGGTTGTTGGTGAAATCCAGGTGAGTATCCCGCAGGGCGGCAACCAGCTCTTCCTTGCCGGTTAAAAGTATGATAGCATCTTTTATATAGAAGTTGACTTCTTCTATATAGCCGTTGTAATCCTCCTGCGGATAAGATGAAAAACTATCTATAAAAGGCTGGGAGAACCTAAAGTTATGTTCCACCGCATAATGAAGCCTGCCCATACTTGCACCTTCCGCGTCAAGAACCAGCCTATTAAGAAAAAGCATAATCTCCTTCTGCCCGCTTAAGACTCCCCCGATATTTACAGGCGTGGCATCGGCATAAAATAACTGATGGATCTTTTCCTGGAGCCCTATTTCATAGGTAGTGCCAAGCTCCGTGGCTATTGCATTAAGCACAGGATCCCATTCGGCAGCCCATTTTTCCAGGGCCTCCAGGTAGCCGGGCACCGAATAGACCTTGTCAAAAGAATCGCGGGCCGCGCTTTTTCCAAGCTCATTAAGTATTTCCTGGATATTTACGCTCTCCCCTCCCATCTCAACTTCCCGCAGGCCCAGTCCCTTAAGCTCTTCCGCAAGAAGAGAGTTAAACTCTATGGTTCCCTGTACGGCGTCATTTATATCTTCACCGCTTCCAAACCCGAATTTTATAAGAGTTTCCAGGTCCCGGTCAGCGGAAGCCTCTCCGAATTTTCCGGCTACCCAGGGCGCGGCAATTCCTACAAGCCTTAAGGAACCGAGAGAGATAACTGTCTGAAAAATTCTTTCCAGGACGGTATTAAATTCACCCAGTCTCTGGCGAATAGGACGGCTTGCAAAAAGAAGAGAAATCCCCGCCCGGCTAAGGAGCCGGCTAAAGAAATATATCAGTGTCATTGGACCGGCCGTGCTTAAAATCAGCTGGCCTAAAGCGGCGGCGGCCGGAAGAATCCCCTCCAGTCCCGGAGAAGTCAGGAAAGATGAAATAATAATAGAAGCATTACTAACAACCTCACCCAGGGGTCCCCGGCTGTATATCATATATGTAAATAGGGGGCCAAGGGCAAGCATCCCAAAACCCGAGCCGCTGTCCAGGACCTTAAGAAGCCGGGCAAGGAACCTGCTGCGGGGAGTAATTTCAGTTTCTTTTTCTTCCAGGACCTCAAGTTCGGCCCTGTCATATTTAATCACGGGTGGCATACCGGTAATTTCAGCCAAATCATCATCCCTGGTAAGGGCTTCCACACCCGCCGGCTTTCTCTTTCTGCTGAGAAGTGAACGGGTTATATGGGAGGAAGTAAGGTTGACCCATACTTTTTTGTCCGGTGAAAGAGTTTCTAAATCTACTCCAGGTTCATCATCCGGAGAAAGATAAACATAGGCCTGAAAATTCTCCCGGTCCCTTTCGTTTTTAGGTATAAGTAAAAGGGCTTTTCTGTTCTTCAGCAGCCCTGACCGGGAAGCAATACTTTCCCCGGGCATACCAAGCACGTTAACCAGTCGTTTATCGGAAAGCTTAAGCCGTTTATGATGGTTTACTTTTTCTATATTAACCCATTCCATATCATATTTATTCCCGAACATTTCCGGGGAAACACCGTACTCTATTTCAATATCCGTTTCGGGAATGGCTCCCCTCCTTGAAAAAAGCCCCTGCAGGGATACCCAGAAAGTTTTAAATACCACAATAGGCTCTATTATGGGGATCCGGATCATCCATACCCAGAACCTCCTGCTTAAAATGGCCTTCCGCACAGAGGCTATTCCCACGAGCCACCTGGTCAGAAACCTTTCAACCGTCATCTCACGCTGGTAGATATATACCTGAAGGAACTGGGGAAGATGCCTGAAGGCCTCTTTGTAAGCTGAAACTTCCCCTTTCTTGCTCATATAAATGAAACGCCAGCTGTTAAAGAGGCTGGGGCGGGCATGCTTAGATTTGGGAGCATCACTCATCTCCTCGATTTCCGGTATAAGCTCCCTTCTCCTGGAAAAAGGGAAGGCGTGCTTATATGCCAGCAGCCGGAAAGGCGTGATAAAGGCAAAAAGCATAAAACCGACTATAAAATACGAGACTACGCTTCCTATTATACCGTACAGCACGGGGCTGCGGACAAAAAACATAAAACAGAGGTATATAAGACCAGTAAAAAAATCTTTACCGGGCACCGAGATCATATGGGGAGCAAAAATATTCATGCTTACAGTAGAAATAAGAACAGAAAGTGCCGCCGAAGATATTATAAAGCCCAGCGCCCTGGAGATAAAAGAAGATTTAGCGGGTTCTTCCGGTTTTTCTTTATCCTGGACAAGGGAGTGTCCTATTTGAATAAACTCGCTTAACGCCTCCTTCATCCGCTCTCTTTCAAGGAGAGGCTCTTCAGCAATCTCTTCTTCCGGCTCCCGGAGGTCCTCTTCTTCTTTCAATCTTTCCGGGGATTTTATTTTTAATCCCATATACCTGTAAAAATTCAGTGAATTCATAATAAGGGAAAGTATATTTGAGACAACATCGGCCACTCTCCCGTCTGAATCTTCCAGGAGAACCCTGTCTTCGCCGAAATAAGCGGCAAAGCTGTAAGAACTTTTATCTATATTCTCCCAGTTTTCCGGGGCAATAGTATTGTCCAGAAAAGCAACATCTATGCCGTTTGCGCTCAAAACATCGGCAAAAAGCGCCATCTCTTCAATATTCTCTTCGGAAGCGCCAAGGAGAACGGGGCCGGTTATCTCATAGGCCAGGCTGTATTCAGATAATGCCTGGGCAAGCAGGGGAACCTGCTCCGAAGGCGCGGTAAAGTTTAACTCTCCCCCTATAAACTGAATATTTTGGGAATCAACCCTGCGGGTCTTTATCCCGCCTAAATAATTATCAAGTTCCCGGTCAAGGAACAGGGCGTCGCTCTGGAAGGAATTTACGCTCTCTCTTTTTGCCAGGGTGTTTGCTTCCAGGCTTCTGGTGTAGCTTAAAGAATGGTTTTCGGCAACGGCAAGTCTTAACTGATCCATAAGGGACTGAAGGACTATGGAAAGGGCCCGGGGATCCATCTCAAAAAGAGCGCTCTGAAGGTTTATTTCGTAATGGTCGGCCAGTGTATTAATCCTGCTTAAGGGACCCGCCCGGGTTATGGTTCCCAGAAGACGCTGATCTTTCAGCCTCTCGGGATTATCCACTATATTCAGGGTAAGTTCCACTTCAGACCCGCCTGGAAGCTGGAATAGAGCGGCAGGTTTTCCAACCGGAAGGGTTTGGGGATAATCAACATTCTCGGTCCTGAAATTAAGGTAATCATTTTTTTCAAACTCTGCCAGGCAGGCATCTATTGCCTCCTGATAAAAATCACTACTAAAAGAAATTTCCCTGCTTTCTTTGCGCACCCTGCGGGAAATCCATTCAGGCTCCCCTTCTTTATCCAGCATCTCCATATCGCCTATCCCGCCCAGCCCCGAGCCGGTCTCCTCTTTTTCACCCACCCTGCTTTTAAGGCTTTCGCCTACGGCAAGGTCTATTTCCCGCCTAATTAAGTGAAGCCTGGTTGACTCCAGGTAGGTTTCGGCTATTTCCTTCATCTGAATGAAACTCATATCATCCACATTTTCAAGTACCTCTTCAGTTTCCAGGATGGGATTCTGAGCAGCAAGAATCTTAATAGCCCACAGAAGCCTGCTTACCCCCTGCTCGTTTTCGGGGGCAGTCTCTATCATATCCTTTGCCTCCATCATTATATTTTTTGCCCAGGCGCCCTTTGAATACTGGCTGTTAAGATAAGAGGTATAGTTATTTCCCCACAGGGTTATTCCGGTAGTAAGGAATTTAGTTAAAAAGCTGTTGCGACCCTCTCCGAATTCGTTATCCTGCAGCCATTTTTCCCCCACCCGCTTTACCAGGAGGCTTCCGTCGGCCGTGTCCAGCCTGAAATCCCGGGGCTTGGAATCTCCGCGAACTATCATAAGTGCTTCTACTTCCTCCCCGTCCAGTAGAGAAGCCCCGTCAACAATAAAGCTGCTTATCTTAGGAAATTTATCTTTATTATCTGCTATAAAATGCCACGTACCTACCATACCGGCCAGTATTTCTATTAAATCGTCACCCTCATCTTCGGTTAAAAGCCTCCTTGCAAACCAGGAGCGCAATCTTACCGGGTCAGGATATACCCTGCCCCGAAACTTATTAAGTAAGGAATCCCTTTGCTGGGAGTTTAAACTTACTCCGTTTAATATATTTGTTTCCACGGCTGCAGGAAGAGTAAAAGAAGGCACGCTGTGCGAAGGCTTTTTAGGAATGCTTACGCTTTCGTAGCTTTCAAAATTATAGTAGTCCCAGATTTTCCGGCATTTTTCCGGAGAAAGACCGTAAACAGTAAGCAGGGGGTCAATTTCGTTCCAGCTTGCGCCGCTCATAAGAACTTTTATTATCTCAGAAGAAAACTCACGGGGATTTATATTTTCAGGAACAACAACTGCCTTTCCGTCAACCATAAGGACCCTTTTCCTTTCTCCTTCGCTTACCTTTACAGTCATATCCTCATCAAATAATACCCCGTCATCAATTCTCAGGCTTCCCTTTTCTTTAATAAGAATGGAGATATTCCCATTAACTCTCACATTTTTTCCGGAATAAAATTCCCCTGAAGCATAATTTTCAACCGAAAACTGTTTTTCCGGTTCCACCGTAAAACCCTCTCCCATACCTGCCTTACCCGAAAGGTATATTCGGGAAGCCTTTCCTGTCTTACCCGGCCCTTCTATCCCCGAAGGGTTAAAACCGCTTTCCAGGTGTATTTCACTGAATTCATCTATTTCCCAGCCCAGATCTTTAAATATTTCTTTATCCTTATCTCTCTCTTCCGGACGGGCTGTTAAGGTTCTAACAAAAAATTTCTCTTCAGTTTCTTCGGCATCCGCTTTCCCGGGACTGAAAAATGAGCGTATCCGGTGCAGTATCCGGGAAGGATTGCTTAAATAGTAAAGAAAACTTTTTTCTCTTTCCGTGGATTTAAGGGATACCGGCACTTCCAGATGAAGGGGAAGCTCCCTGATTTCCTCTTCAACTTCCTCCACACTTGATTTTATCCTATACCATTTTACTACCCGGTCAATATATTTATTGTGGCCCTGTTCGTGCATAGCCCTGTTTACGTTAAGGAGGCGGCCACGGGCATCAGGGGCAAAGACATAAGCCACGGTGCGGCCGTACTTGTC
>PWQF01000122.1 GCA_003556865.1 Elusimicrobiota bacterium
AAGGGGTGAACCTTCCACTGGGCCTGGGCGGAAGGCATATGGCAGGAGCCTCCGTAACCCGGGAAACCGGATGCGTGGCGGTAATAGTTTCTGAAAGCTCCATAGTGCGAATTATAGACGACGGTGAAATTGTATCCGAGATAATACCCGAGCTATGGATGCTTAAGGATACCAGCCTTCATATGAAAGGGCCCCTTAAGCATAAGACAAAAGATAATGTGCGGGTAGTGAGCCGCAGGTGAATTTCAAAGAGTTTGAAGAAGCTGTCAGACTAAGCCTTAAGAGCCTCCCTTCCCTCTACCTTCAAGTACTTGAAAAAGAGGAAATAAATATAATACCCAGGGAAAAAGTACCTTCGGGGCTTAAAGAACTTCATCCGGGTAAAACCGTCTTCGGAGCCTTTATCGGCACCTCCAGAAAAGATAGGACCATAAGATTCACCTATCCGGAACCTACAAGAATAGAACTTTATATGGAAAGCTATGAAAGGGCTTACGGCAGCGGGCTTGGGGATAATGTCAGGCAGCAGATAAAAAAGACCCTGATACATGAAATTGCCCACTATATGGGTTTCAGCGAAAGCCAGATAAGATACCGGGGATACTGACCGGTCAGTGGTGGGTAAGAAGCTCCACCAGCAGCATAAGAAAAATACCCAGGAGAAAAACAGCCAGTGTGATTAAACTTTTTTGAATTTTATCACAGCTGTATATCTCAGGTATCAAATCCACAGCTCCTATATATACAAAACCTCCCGCTGCAAAAGGAACTATATATACGGGGTTGATAAGGCCTGCGGTAAAATAAGCGGTAACCCCTCCCGCCACTATCAGCAGGGAAACTCCAAAATTTACAGTTAAGGCCTTCATCCTTTCCCATCCCCCGTAAACTAAAATGCCGTAATTGCCTATCTCCTGGGGAAGTTCGTGAGCGGCCACGGCAATAGCCGTGCTTATTCCCAGGGGAACGCTTACCAGAAAAGAAGAGCCTACAAGTATTCCGTCCACAAAATTATGTATTCCGTTAGCTATAAGTATCATAAAGGAAAAAGGAGTCTTTGTATGCTCGCCCGGCACCCGGTGGCAGTGATGCCAGTTTAAATACTGCTCCAGTATAAAGAAAAAAACAAACCCCCCCAGGATAATGAGGGGACCCGTAACCTGGCCGTGCCCGGCTCCGGTATGATGAAGAGCTTCAGGAATAAGGTGAATAAAAGAGACACCTATAAGAGTTCCGGCGGCAAAAGCAACCAGAAGGGTAAGAAGCTTTTTAAAAATATGCTCCTTAAGGGCAAACGTAAATATCCCGGCCCAGGCCAGCATTGCTATAGCCAGGGTTGCAGTTAAAATCATTAAAATTTCGCTCATAACTAATATCTCCTGAATCAGTTCTTCTTTTTACTGATATATCTTAATCTCATATAAGGTAACTGTCAAATAAGTTCAGTTCTTTAAACAGGTCCCGAAAACAGCATCCGCTTTTAAATAACCTTATTCCATTTTTCTTGCGCCCTGTAAAAAAAACTGTTAAAATTTCCCCGGTTTAAATCAGCTTGATTAGGACAGGTTAATAATGCAGTATTTTTTAATAATCCTACTTATAATTGTAATTGCAGGCGGTATAGCCCGTTTTATATTTTCAGGGGCCCGTTCAGAATACGGGCTTAAAAGAAAATATGTAAAACTTTCCAGCCAGCCCCCTCATGTTGCACGACAGACCCTTCAGATGCAGTTGGAGCGGCTTAAAAAAAGATATCCCCAAAAAAGCCGGAAATGGAGGCTGGAAAAAATAATTTACGACCTCCAGAAGGACAGGTAAATGGATTTCAGTTCTCTTGCCCGAAAAAGATACAGCTGCCGTAAATACCTGGACCGGCCGGTAGAAAGAGATAAGGTAGACCGCTGCCTGGAAGCTGCCAGGCTGGCCCCTTCGGCCTGCAATGCCCAGCCCTGGAGGTTTACGGTTGCCGACCGGGACCCTTTCCGGGAAAAAATTGCCTCAGCTGCCTGCAGCGGTATTTACAGGATGAGCAGGTTTATAAAAAAGGCGCCTGTATTAATAATTGCCGCGGCAGATCTGAAAAGTTTCACGTCCAAAGCAGGCTCCTTTGTAACAGATACTCAATTTTATCTTCTGGATATGGGAATTGCCTGCGAACATATAATCCTTCAGGCTACAGAAGAGGAACTGGGGACCTGCTACATAGGCTGGTTTAATCATAAGAAAATAAAAAAATTACTGGGGCTGCCAAAAAAAACTACCGTACCCCTTATTATCTCTATGGGCTACCCCAGCATCTCCCATAAGGAAAAGGACCCCATAAGAAAAAGAGCCGGATCCCATAAAAGAAAGGCTGCCTCCGAAATAATAACCTATAACCCGCCCCTTGATTAAACTTTACTTTTTTTCTTTTTCTTTATCTTTGCCCAGCTGTCTTTAAGGGGAACTATACGGTTAAACACGGGGGTTCCGGGAGAAGAATCCCTGCTGTCGGAAATATAATATCCGTGCCGGAAAAACTGGACCCTGGTTCCGGGTTCTATATCTTTAAGGGAACCTTCGGCGGCGCAGTTTTTATTTACCTTAAGAGACGAGGAATTTAAACCGCTGCGGAAATCTTCCAGGCCCTGGGGGTTTTCAACATTAAAAAGCCTGTCATACTGCCTTACGGTTATATTAAAAGCATGGGGGACAGATATCCAGTGCAGCGTACCGCTTACCTTTCTATTATCTGAAGTTCCCCCGCCCCGGGATAGGGGGTCATAAGTGCATCTCAACTCTTTTATTTTACCGCTGCTATCTTTTATAACTTCCCGGCACTTGATATAGTATGCCTTTTTAAGGCGGCTTTCCCTCCCGGGCGCCAGGCGGAAAAACTTTTTAGGGGGATCAACCATAAAATCCTCCCTCTCTATATATATTTCCCTGCTGAAGGGAAGTCTGCGGCTCCCCGCTGAAGGGTCTTCCGGGTTATTTTCTATTTCAAAAAACTCTTCTTTTCCGTCAGGGTAGTTGGTTATAACCACTTTTAAGGGATCCAGCACGGCAAAAACACGCGGAGCTGTTTTATTCAGTTCTTCCCTCAGGCAGTGCTCCAGAAGCGCCGTATCAACTATACTGTTTGCCTTGGCCACGCCTATCCTGCCGGCAAAATCCCTTATGGCCGCAGGGGTATAGCCCCTTCTTCTAAGCCCGGATATGGTGGGCATCCTGGGATCGTCCCATCCCTCTACATCCCCTTCTTCAACCAGCAGGGAAAGTTTTCTTTTGCTTAAAACCGTATAATTAAGGTTAAGCCTGGCAAATTCTATCTGGCGCGGATGATGAAGGCCCAGCTCTTCAAGAAACCAGTCATAAAGGGGGCGGTGGTCTTCAAACTCCAGGGTGCATATGGAGTGGCTTATCTTTTCAAACGAATCCTCAAGGCAGTGGGCAAAATCATACATGGGATATATGCACCACTCATTCCCGGTCCTGGGGTGAGGAGCCTTAAGTATGCGGTAGATAACCGGGTCCCTCATGTTAAGGTTGGGGGAAGACATATCTATTTTTGCCCGCAGCACCTTTGAACCGTCAGGGAATACTCCTTTTTTCATTTCCCTGAAAAGCTTAAGGTTCTCCTCCACGCTCCGGTCCCCGTAAGGGCTCCGGGTGCCGGGCCGGGTAAGAGTCCCCCTCTTCTCTCTTATCTCCTCCTGGCTGAGGTCGTCCACATAGGCCCTGCCTTTTTTGATAAGTTTAATTGCGCACTCATACATCCGGCTAAAATAATCCGATGCATAAAGTTCTTTTTCTCCCCAGCTGAACCCCAGCCAGGCCACATCCTTTTTTATGGAATCAATATATTTCTGTTCTTCTTTAACCGGATTTGTATCATCAAAACGGAGATTGCAGCTGCCCTTATATTTACGGGCAATTCCGAAATTAAGGCATATTGACTTGGCGTGTCCTATGTGAAGAAACCCGTTGGGTTCGGGTGGAAAACGGGTAGCCACCGGGCCTTCAAATCGGCCCTTTTTAATATCTCCGTCTATTATTTCCTCTATAAAATTTTTATTACCGGGCATTCTCTTTTTTCTCCAAGAGTTAATATACCAGTTTCTTTATCACTTTTCAAAATTTAAGGCTGCAGGTTAAATTAAATTTGAAATCATTTTTATTATTTTACATCATTGGAATCGGTATGAATATAATTTTACTCTGTTTTATCTTTTTTCTGGTAAGCATTGTAGGGGTAAGCACCGGCGGGCTTTCCCTCTTAACTGTACCCCTGCTCATATTTGCGGGGCTGACCCCCGTTCAGGCAGTCTCCACCAATATGGTGGGCCTGGTATTTATAAGCTTAAGCGGAGCAGCCGGATTCAGGCCCCAGCTTAAAAAGAGCAGTTTTTTAATGCTCTTTAAACTCTCGGCCATAAGCGCGGCCGCCTCCCTGGCCGGGGCCCGGGTTCTCTTTTCAGTTAATGAAACTCTTCTTAAAAATATAATCGGAGGTGCAATCATTGCCGTTACCCTTTCTTTGCTGTTTTTCAGGGACCCGGGTTTAGTTGAGGTAAAAAAAGGGAGAGTTAAAAAAGGGATCGGCTGGATTCTTATTTTTACAGCGGGAATTTACGGGGGATTTTTCAGCGGGGGCTACATAACTATACTAAGCTATATTTTAATTTTTTTCTGGGGTTTTACTTTTCTAAGGGCAGCGGCGGTAACCAAGGTTCTAAACCTCTTTTCATCGGCAGCAGCTTCACTTTATTTTATTTACCGGGGGAGCGTTATTTTCAGTTATGCCCTTCCCATTTCAGCTGCAATGTTTGCCGGAGGGTACCTGGGAGCAAGAATTGCCCTTCTTAAGGGGAACCGGTGGCTCAGGAAAATATTCCTGGCGGCTGCGGCGGTGCTGGGGGCGGCTATGGCGGCCGGATAAAAAATTTAAATAAACCGGCTTATTTTGTTATAATTATATTAGTAACAGCAAGGAGTTTTAACTAATGAGAAAATATTTACTTATAATATCTATTCTTTTGCCCGTTTTAAATTCAGCCCTTCCCCGAACCGGATTCTTCGCGGGAAAAATAAACAGCAGGGAAGAGGCCGCACCCCCGCCCGGCGGGGAAAAAGAGGTTCACGCCGGAAAAACAGAAACGGTACCGGAAGCCGAAAAGATGGTAAGAGAACAGATAAAAAGCCGGGGTGTGGAAAATGAATACGTCTTAAAAGCCCTCTCAGGAGTCCCCAGGCATAAACTGGTCCCCCCGGCCCAGGCGGCCCTGGCCTACCGAGACAGGCCCCTGCCCATAGGGTGGGGACAGACAATATCCCAGCCCTATATAGTAGCCTATATGACCGAAACAGTAGAACCCCGCCCCGGTCAACGGGCCCTTGAGATAGGTACTGGCTCAGGTTACCAGGCGGCAGTTTTAGCTGAAATCGTGGATAAGGTATATACCATAGAAATTATTGAACCACTGGGCCGGAGGGCAAAAAATGACCTCCGGGAACTGGGATATGAAAATATAGAGGTGAAACTTGCAGACGGCTACTACGGCTGGGAAGATAAGGCCCCCTTTGACTGCATAGTGGTTACCGCAGCCGCGGAATATATACCGCCCCCCCTCATAAATCAGCTCCGGGACGGGGGAAAAATGATTATACCAGTAGGCCACCCCTACCAGACACAGTACCTGACACTTGTAGAAAAAAACGGAGAATCCATTACAACTAAAAGGCTTATGCCCGTAAGATTTGTTCCCTTCACCAGGGAATAATTTTTTTAAATGAAAAAATCCCTTTACCTGACGGTTGCCCTTCTCTCCTCTGCCCTTATTTCATACCAGGTCATATTAATGCAGGTGCTTTCCATTGTTCAGTGGCACCATTTTGCCTATATGATAATCTCAGCAGCCCTGCTGGGTTTCGGAGCCAGCGGGACCATTCTGGCCCTTCTTAAAAAGAAAAATTTCCTTAAAAAGCAGGGCCTAATATTTTATCTTCTTATTTTTACCGCACTCTCCATAAACGCTTCCATCCCCCTTCTCAGCCTGGAGGTTTTCAGCTTTGACAGCTACCTGGTATTCAGCAGCCTTAGCCATCTTTTAAAATTAAGTTTAACTTACACCGTATTTTTTATCCCTTTCCTCTCCGGCGCTTTTATCATAGCCCTGCTTCTTACCAGGCATTCAAATCTGACGGGAAAAATTTATTTTTCCAACCTTTTAGGCTCTGCCGCCGGAGCTGTTATTCCCCTGGCCCTTATAAGCAGCCTGGACCCCCGGGCCCTTATTCCCGCTCTTTCCCTCATACCACTCCTGACCTGCCTGACCGCTCTCCCCCGAACGGGAAAAAAGTGGCCCTTAATTATTTTCAGCGCTGCCGCCCTGGGATCCCTGGCCCTGCTCTTAAATCCCCCTTCTTTCCATATATCCCAGTACAAGGGCATAAATTATGCCCTTAACCCTCCCGGGGCAAGGATTATAGACCAGAAAAAAAGTATTCACGGCTGGCTCCAGTTTGTAAAGAGCCCGGGCCGCCGATTTGCCCCTGGACTCAGCCTGAATTATAAAGGTTCTGTCCCGGAAGCAAATATGATGTTTTTAAACGGGGAAGAATTG
>PWQF01000266.1 GCA_003556865.1 Elusimicrobiota bacterium
AGTATGAGACTTGTAGAGTCACAAACTCTTTTCCACTTTTTAAAAATATCTTTCTCAAGCTTTTTATGCTGGGCGGAAAGGTCCGCCATATGTATTCTTTTCAAGTTACCTCCCGGCCCCTTTTTAAGGGCGCCCCTGATTTTCCCGGCAATAAAGACTGAAAATATGTTATAAAAAGGGAGTTTAAAAGTCAATTAAGCTTGAATTTATCATTTTTTGGTGTTATAAATTTTAAAACCAATGAAAATTCCCACAATCAAAGAACTTACAAACAATATGGTGGAAGTAGGACTGCTTACCAGGGAGCAGCTTAAAAAAGCTGTAGAAGAACAGAGGGAAAGCGGAGGCAACCTGGGGGAAATACTTATTTCCGAAGGCTACATCACCGAAGATGTTTTTATGGCGTTTCTTGGAAAAAAATCCGACCTTTCCTATGTTGACCTGAAATCATTCGGCGATATAGAACCGGAGGTTCTTAAGCTTGTCCCCGAAAACTTCTCCCGCAAAAGGGAACTTATCCCGGTAAAGAAGACAAATAATACTCTTGTGGTAGCCATAGCCGACCCCATGAATATTTTTGCCATAGATGATCTGAGGGCCATAACCGGCAAGAATATAGAGATAGTCCTTGCGGTAAGAAATGAGATAAAAAAGGCAATAGACCGTTATTACGGGACAGGCTTTGTGGATGAATTTGAAAAAGAGATAGGAATGAACGGCGGCACCGAAAATGACGATTCAACTTCCAACGTGGATGCCGGAGCCGCTTTCAGCAGCATTATGAAGGAAATTTCCGTTACCAAGCCCGGAGATGCGGAACTTCAGGTAATGGAATCAGGCAATGAGGCCGGCGCCCAGGACATAACAAATATAAAAAAGGAATCGGAAGGGGCGCCCGTTGTTAAGATGGTTAACCTTATAATCCTGAATGCCATAAGCAAGGGCGCTTCCGATATTCACGTGGAACCATTTGATAAATCCTGCCGCATACGCTACAGAGTTGACGGCGTACTCCATCCCCAGCCCGCCCCGCCGAAAAAGGTTTATAACGCGATTGTGGCAAGGCTTAAAGTAATGGCTAACGTGGACCTGGCAGAGAAAAGGCTTCCCCAGGACGGAAGAATAAAGGTCAAGCTCGGAAAGAAGGAGATAGACCTGCGAATATCATTTCTTCCCTCTTCCTTCGGTGAAAAGGTAGTTATGAGGGTGCTGGACTCATCCAGCCTCTGCCTGGATTTAAAGCAGCTGGGTTTTGAACAGAGAGATCTGGCCCGTTTCAAGAAAATAATCAATACCCCTAACGGGATTGTGCTTGTAACGGGACCCACCGGAAGCGGTAAAACCACAACCCTTTATTCGGCACTGACCAACCTTAACCGGCCCGACGTCAATATCAATACCATTGAGGACCCGGTAGAATATGTGCTTAAAGGTATTATACAGGTACAGGCAAAACCGGATATAGGTTTTGATTTTGCCTCCGGACTGGAAACCTTCCTCCGCCAGGATCCGGATATAATAATGGTAGGTGAAATCCGGAACAAGGAGACAGCCGAAATAGCTATTAATGCCGCCCTGACCGGCCACCTTGTATTCTCCACCCTTCATACAAACGATGCGCCCACCGCCGTAACACGTTTGGATAATATGGGAATAGAGCCTTTCCTGATCTCTTCAACTGTAATAATGGCTATTGCCCAGCGGCTGGTCCGCACAATCTGCAAAAACTGCAGGGAAAGTTATGAAGTCGATACCGGTGTCCTTGAAAATTACGGGCTTACACCGGATGAGATAGGTGATAAAGATAAGGTTACCCTTTACAAGGGACGGGGATGCCAGACATGTTCGGATACCGGCTATAAGGGGAGGCTGGCCATATACGAGCTTATGGAAGTTACAAACGAAGTAAGGGAACTTATAAATAAAAAGGCGGCTGCCTATAAAATCAAGGAAACCGCGGTAAAGCAGGGAATGAATACCCTTAGACTGGCTGCTTTTAACAAAGTTTTAAAAGGAGATACAACTATAGACGAAATGATAAGGGTAACTGCCAGCGATACCGGCTAAAAATTAATTAATATCCTTTATATCCTCTTTTTTTAAATCAAAATTTGCATAAACCTGCTGAACATCTTCATTATCCTCCAGGGCATTCATAAGGTCTATCATTTTTTCGGCTTCCTTTCCTGAAAGATTTATGTAGGAATTTGGAATCATTGTAAGTTCCGAAGCCTGAATATCTAATCTCTTTTCCATCTCTGAAAGAACCTGGGAAAACTTTTCCGGGGGAGTTAAAATTTCATAAACCTCATCCTGGCTGCTGTCAATATCCTCCACATCCAGGTCTATGATTATTTCCATAAGCTCATCTTCGGAAATTTTATCTTTTGGAACGGTAATAAACCCCTTTTTAGAAAAGATCCAGCTGACGCATCCGCTCTCTCCGAGGGAGCCGCCGTTTTCGGAAAAGATTTTCCGCACCCGGGAAGCAGTCCTGTTTTTATTATCCGTTGCAGCCTGAACCATTACCGCAACTCCCGAAGGTCCGTAGCCCTCGTAAACAGTTTCAATATATGAGACTCCGGGCAACTCCCCGGTTCCTCTTTTAATAGCCTTGAGGATATTATCCTTGGGCATATTTGCATCGTTGGCTTTTTCAATTGCAAGGCGAAGGCGGGGATTCATTTCAGCATTCCCCCCCCCCTGGCGGGCAGCCACAGTTATCTCCCTTACCAGCCGGGAAAAAAGTTTGCCTTTTTTCTTATCTTCCGCCGCCTTCTGGTGCTTGATGCTGTGCCACTTGGAATGACCGGACATAAATAATCCCTTAACTTACAGCAGGTTTCCCTTATTGTAGCCGGCCGCCGGCTTCAAATTATCTTCCCTCTTCCTTCTCTTTCTGGTATTTTTCTACAAGGACGGATTGAACATCATGGGGGGCCCCCTCATAATGGTCAAATTTCATTGTATATTCGGCTTCACCGCTGGTCAGCGACCTTAAATCCTCGGCATAAGTTATAAGTGACTGTTTGGGTATGAGAGCGTTTATTATCTGGTCTGGGCCGGCCGGCTCCATGCCGAGCACCCTTCCCCGCCTGGAGTTAAGGTCCCCCATAACCGCGCCGGTGTAATCCTTTGAAACCGTGATCCGTACTTTCATTATAGGCTCCAGTATAAAAGGGGCCGCCTTTTTTATGGCCTCCTGGAAGGCAAGGCTGCCCGCAACCTGGAAGGCCATATCCGAAGAATCAACGTCATGGTAGGAACCGTCAAAAACCGTTATTCTTATATCCTCTACAGGGTAGCCGGCTATCACTCCCTTTAGCATTGCGTCCTTTATTCCTTTTTCAATAGCCGGGATATAGTTTGAGGGAATCTTACCCCCTACTATTTCATTTACAAACTCAAAACCCTTGCCCCTTTCCAGGGGGGAAAGGTTTATTACACAGTCCCCGTACTGGCCGCGGCCGCCTGTCTGTTTTTTATATTTACCCCGCACTGATTCAACGCTTTTGCCTGCTGTCTCCTTATAGGATATTTTAGGCGGTTTAAGCTCAACTTCGGCCCCGTACCTGTTTTTTAATTTTTTTACAGTAAGTTCAAGCTGCAGGGACCCCATACCGGTAAGAACCATTTCCTTTGTCTCGGAATTAAATCCGAAATTAAGGGTAGGATCCTCCTCCCTCATATTTGCAAAACCCTTAGCCACCTTTTCCTCATCCCCTTTTGCCTTGGGGGCAACCCCGCGGTCAACTATTGGTTCGGGAAAATTTATTTCCGGCAACTCTTTTTCCGAATCAGAAGAAGAAAGAGTATCATTTATCTTTAAATCCTCAAACTTAACAAGGGCGCATATGTCGCCGGCGGCAGCTTTAGGTACCTTAAAGTTCTCCGTTCCCCTCTTGAGAACTATCTGGTTTACCCTCTGCTTATTTTTCTCTTTAAGGTTATATATATAATCACCTTCGGAAAAGTGGCCTGAAAAAATCTTCAAATAATTTACCTGCCCCACATGCTGCTGGGCCTCAGCTTTAAAAACCAGGGCCTTAAACGCCCCGTCTTTTTCAACTTTGCGTTCTTCTGAAACGGTGTTAAGGGGGGAAGGAGAAAATTTTGCCAGGAAATCCACCACCTCTTTAATACCGTATCCCTTAACGGAAGAGCCGCATAAGACCGGGACAATCTTACCTCCCATCAGCCCTTTTGTAAGACCTCTCCTTATCTCATCTTCCTGTAGAGGCTGCCCCTCAAGAAACTTTTCGGTAAGAGCGTCATCGGCAACAGCAACAGAATCCATAAGACTTTCAGAATAGACATCCACGGTTTCTTTTAAATTTTCAGGTATCTCCTGTTCTTTTCCTTCTATAACCGCTTTCTTTTCAAGAAGCTTGATAACCCCCCTGAAATCATCGCCTTTTCCTACGGGAGCCAGAACCGGGGCCATATCGGGACTGAGCTTTTCTTTAAGGTTTTCCACCACCGCGCTAAACTCCTGGGGGGAATTATCCATAAAATTCACATATATTATAACCGGCCTTTTAGCCGCATTGGCAAGTTTCCATATTTTCCGGGTTATTACGTCAACCCCTTCATGGGGGTTAACCACCAGAAGAACGGTTTCGCATACGTTAATTGCACCCACAGCCTGCCCGATAAAATCAGCATAGCCCGGGGTATCCATAAAATTAAGTTTAATTCCTTCACGCTCAAAGGTTATAAGAGAAGAGTTTGTAGAGGAGTTTCTATCCTTTTCAATGGGGTCATAATCAGATACGGTATTTCCTTCGTCCACTTTCCCCAGCCTGTTGGTTATTCCGCAGCTGAAAAGGGCATTTTCAGCAAACTGGGTCTTTCCGGCTCCGCTGGCTCCGCATATAGCAATATTTCTTATGTTTTTGGTTTCAAATACTTTCACATCTCCTCCTTTTTATATTCACTTTCACACCTGTTCAGACAGCTATTTTAAACTTTTTTAACCTTAAACGCAAGATTAAAGTTAAAATTCAATATTAAGCCCGCCGCTGTATCCGCTTTCACCAAAACCGGGAGCATAAAGGGATTCCCCACGGATAGAAATAACCTGAGAGACGTTATATTTAAATCCAAGTACCGGCGTTAAGATACTTAAGGCATTATTGGAACTGCGGCTTCTCCCGCCGCGGCTGTACTTATAAGAGTCGTTTATATAGCTGAATTTAGCTGCCCCGTAAAAGGTCAGAGGGTAAAGCTGCAGGGCGCAAAGAAGGGCGGTTTCAATCGAGGAACTGGTAAGTTTAATACTTTTATCCAGCTTATCCTTATCTGCCCTGTCCAGCTCATAAAACCCTATATTTCCCCTCAGATAAACCCGCCACTGGGGCATTATAACCAGGTCTCCGCCTATATCCCTGCTTATCTCACCTGAAAAGATATAGCCCGGCTTTGAATTTTCCAAACGGCCGATCTGATTTCCCTCGCTGTCCAGGTAATTTTCAAAGTAGGCATACCCGGCGCCCCCTGAAAAGGCATATTCAACCCCATCTGCAGTACGGCGGGATAAGGTTATGATAAAGGATTCAAAATTGATATCTTCCTCGATATTTATAAATGTGCTAAGGCGGCTGAAGGACTCGTAAGATATCACCAGGTTGTCGGCCCCGAGGACAGAAATTTCGGGCCGGGCAAGAAGAGCTCTTGATCGGGCAGGCAAAGGCCCAGCTAAAACTATTATGGAAGCTGCAAAAAATATTTTAAACAATGGAATAGGCATAAATAAAAAAAGCCGGCGGCGACCTACTCTCCCAGGCCGTCCCCGGCCAAGTACCATCGGCGCTGGAGGGCTTAACTTCCGTGTTCGGGATGGTAACGGGTGTGGCCCCTCCGCAATTGCCGCCGGCAAATCTTTAAAAGGCGTTGCAAAAATGATTTCCAATGATATGATCAAGACTCACGGCTGATTAGTACGGATCTGCTGACAGATTCCGTATCTCCGCCGCAGTCCGGGCCGAAGCCCTTCCTTTGGCAGATCAACTTCCTCCGTCCCCGGTAAACCGGGCACACGTTACCGCGCTTACACATCCCGCCTATCGAACCGGTAATCTACCGGTAGCCTTCAGTGAAAGCCTTTAAGCCCGAAGGCAGAAAAGCTTTCAGGGGATATCTAATCTTGAAGTAGGCTTCACGCTTATATGCTTTCAGCGTTTATCCCTTCCAGACTTAGCTACCCAGCTATGCTCCTGACGAAACAACTGGTACACCAGGGGTCTGTCCATCCCGGTCCTCTCGTACTGGGGACAGCTCTTCTCAAATATCCTGCGCCTGCAGCAGATAGGGACCGCCCTGTCTCACGACGGGCTGAACCCAGCTCGCGTACCGTTTTAATGGGCGAACAGCCCAACCCTTGGGACCTACTCCAGCCCCAGGATACGATGAGCCGACATCGAGGTGCCAAACCTCCCCGTCGATATGAACTCTTGGGGGAGATCAGCCTGTTATCCCCGGAGTACCTTTTATCCTTTGAGCGACGG
>PWQF01000261.1 GCA_003556865.1 Elusimicrobiota bacterium
CAACCAGGAAAAAATAGAAATGCCGGACCTTATATACCCGGGCCAGAGACTTATAATACCCAGGGATTGATATTCCCTTTAAACTCATTCTGCTGCCAGGCTCTTTTCCTTAAAATAAAAATTACTTTTATGAATTCTATTTCTATTTAATAATGAATAAAAAAAAGAGCATTAAGAAGAGCATAATTTTCAGCGGGCAGGAAGAAGCGTTAAGGGCTTGCGGTCAGTTTGATTGCAGGCTTAAAGAGCTGGAGAAGAGAAACGGAGTTGTGATAAGGGCCAGGGGGGCTAAGGCTACTGTCGAGGGGGAACCCGGGGAAGTGGAAAATACCATCGGAGAACTTAAAAAAATGAAATACGGGGGAGGGATAAGCGGGCTCAGCCTGGTAAATACCCCTACCGGAAAATCCATAACCCCTCTTACCCCGCGGCAGGAGGAGTATGTGGGGGCAATGATGGAAAAAGATTTGGTGGTTGCCATCGGCCCCGCCGGGACCGGCAAAACTTTTCTGGCCTGCGCCCGGGCGGTAAAAGCTCTTGAAAACAGGGAGGTGGACCGGGTTGTGCTTACCCGTCCGGTGGTTGAGGCCGGGGAAAAACTGGGGTTTCTGCCCGGTGATTTACAGGAAAAAGTCAACCCTTATTTAAGACCCCTTTATGATGCCTTTTACACTATCCTGGGACCCAAGAAATTTAACCGCTACAGGGATGAAAACATAATAGAGATAGTTCCGATTGCCTATATGAGGGGGCGGACGCTTGATGACGCAATGATAATCCTGGATGAGGCGCAGAATACTTCATCCGGCCAGATGCAGATGTTTTTAACCCGGATGGGCTTTAATTCAAAAGCCGTGGTTACGGGGGATATTACCCAGGTGGATCTGGAAGAAAACAGGACCAGCGGCCTGATAGAAATACAGGAAGTCCTTAAGGAGGTGGAGGGGGTTGAATTTATATATTTTACCCGCTCGGATATAGTAAGGCACAAGCTGATAAAAAAAATAATAGATGCCTATCATAAATTTAAAGAAAGTAAAAACAGTTAAGCTCGGCCGCCCCAAATTTACCCTTGCCCTGATATTATGGGCTCTGGTGGCGGCTTCGGTTACGCTTTTTTACGGCAGCAGTTTCAGGGCGGCAGTCGGCGCAGGGGTCTTTTTTATGCTGCTCCTTTACCTGGGTTTTGAATTTTATAAAAACTTTTTACCCGGTTTTATAAAAAATTTCAGTCAGCTTATATTAACCGGACTTATCAGTGCTTTTTCTGTTGCACTGGTAATGCTGATAAGGGGGCTTCCCGCTATTCCCGCTTCGTCGGCCTATCTTTTTCCGGCCGCGGCCGCGGGTATTCTTTTGTCGGTACTTATCTCTCCTCATGCCGCTACCGCCGCAATGCTTTGCATAAGCCTTGTTGCCGCGGTACTGGGCGGGTATTCACTTAACTATTTTTTTGTATATCTTGCCGGCGGTATGACGGCGGTCTATTATGCCGGAAATGTAAGGACCAGAAAAGATTTAAATACCTGCGGACTTTATCTTCTTATCGCTAATCTTGTTTCCATAATAGCTGTTGAGCTTATGAACCCGTCCGCCGGAGGTTCTATAGAGGTTCTGGGTATTAATCTTGCCTGGGGGGCTCTTAATGCCCTGGCTTCTGTTATAATTGCCGGAGGCTTTCTTCCCATACTGGAAAGCCTTTTTTCCATTACCACCAACATAAAGCTTCTGGAACTTGGAGATTTTAACAACCCTCTTTTAAAGAGACTTATGCTGGAAGCCCCCGGCACTTATCATCACAGCCTTATGGTTGCAAACCTGGCAGAGACTGCCTGCGAGCAGATAGGGGCCAACCCCCTGGTGGCCAGGGTGGGGGCCTATTATCACGACATAGGCAAATTAAGCAATCCCCAGTACTTTGTGGAAAATGAAGGAGGGCTGGACAGGAAGCATAAAAACCTTAAACCAAATATAAGCGCACTCATTTTAAAGAGACACGTAAAGGACGGGCTGGCCCTTGCCCGGGAGCATAACCTGGACAGTATAATAAAGGAAATGATAGGCCAGCACCACGGGACCTCGCTTATAAAATTTTTTTATGATAAAGAACTAAACGGGGCGGAGGAAAAAGACAAAATAGAGAAAAAGCAGTTTAAGTATCCCGGGCCCCGCCCCCAGTCCAGGGAAGCGGGGGTTATAATGCTTGCCGACTCGGTGGAGGCCGCCTGCCGGACCCTGGAGGAACCTACATATTCCAGAATTTCAGGCCTGGTAACAAAGGTCATCAATATGAAGTTTACCGAACACCAGCTTAATGAATGCGACCTCACCATGGCCGGGCTGGAAAAAATACAGAAAGTATTTACTCTTGCTTTATCCGGCATTTATCATTCCCGGATAGAATACCCGGAGGATAAAGAAGAGATAGCTGTTGAGTAAAAAAACGGCGGTAAACTTAAAGGGCCCCCTTTTTATCAGTAAAGATATGCTGGAGGAAATCGCTTCGCATATAAAAAATAATTTCTGGAACCACCCGGAAAAAATCGGGGGAGATTGTGAGGTGGATGTAGATATTGTAAGCAACAGGAGTATACGCAGTATAAACCGCAGCTACCTGGGCAGGGACAGGTCAACCGATGTTATTGCCTTTTCCTTTAGCGAGGGGGTAAAAACTCCTGCCTGCGGAAAAAATATGCTGGGGCAGATCATAATTTCGGGTGAAAAAGCAAAAGAGAACGCTGATGCTTACAGTCATAGCCACAAAAGAGAACTTACTCTTCTGTTTATACACGGTATGCTTCATTTATGCGGATGGGAGGAAGGAAGAAAAATAAAAGCGGAAGAGCAGAAAATTTTAAACCGGTTTTATCCTTTAAAATGAAGAAAAGTAAAGAATATTCCGGGCTTAAACAGAGTTTTTTTAACGCTTTCCGGGGCATTATATGGGCCCTCAGGGCAGAACGCAACCTTAAGATACATTTTATTATTGCCCTGATGATTCTTATATCTTCTTTTTTTCTTAATTTAAGCAGGATGGAAATAATAGCCCTGGTTATTGCTATTACCGGTGTGCTGGCGGCTGAAATGATAAATACGGCTTCGGAAAATATGACTGATCTTATAACCGAAGAACATCATCCCATGGCCAGGATAGTGAAAGATATTATGGCCGGGTCGGTTCTTATGGCCTCCCTGGGCGCGGCAGTTGTGGGATATCTTGTTTTTGTGCGCCCGGAAGTGCTGGGTGTATTTAAGGAATCAGTAGTTATGAAAAAGGTATCTCTTTTCCCGCCCCATATTGTTTTTGTGGCCCTTAT
This sequence comes from Elusimicrobiota bacterium, assembly GCA_003556865.1. The sequence goes on from PWQF01000261.1 coordinate 3,318, forward strand.
AATTGTTTTCGGGGTTTCAGCGGCAATAAAGGTCCGGAGGGAAAATAATCTCACCCTGGTGGGAGGGATGCCAAGCATCCATACCGCGCTTGCCTTTTCCATAGCCCTTATTTCATATTCTCTCTCATAAAGCCTTTATGTCTTGGGCCTCTCTCTCTTCCTGGCCCTCCTGGTAGCCCAGGCCAGGGTTGTAGCTAAAATACACACATTGTGGGAAGTCTTTGCCGGCGCGGTAATAGGTTCCGGTTTAACTCTCCTTCTTCTTCACCTGATAATGCGGTGACTTACGCGGCCCTAATACTACTTACATACCTTTCCGGGTTTTTTTCCTCTATTGAAACAGCCCTTTATTCTATGGGGGAGGCCAGGATAAGGGAATGGTCCTGCGGCCGTATGCCCCAGCTGAAATACTGGATAAACGAGCCTGCGGGAGTAGTTACGGGAATACTTGTGGGAAATAACCTGATAAACATAGCTTTTTCGGCTATTTTTACCCTTATTGTTGCTTCCCTGGCCCAGCAACGCCAGTTAAGCGGGGCCTGGCCCGAAATTCTCTCAATAACCGGGTCTTCAATAATAATTCTTACCTTTGGAGAAATAATTCCTAAAACTTTTGCAAACACCTATCCGGACAGGGTAGTTAAAGCCTATTACCGTATTTTTCTGAAATTCTACCGCCCTCTCAGGTCTTTTTCCGGGTTTCTTAACCGTATATCTTTTGCCCTGGTGGGGAATCTGAAATCCCGTAAAGAAAAATATATATCCCGGCGTGAAATTCAGATGGAAATAGAATCTGCCGGAAAAGAGGGACACCTGGAGATGGATTTTTCCCAGATGCTGGGAGGGGCTATACTGCTTTCCCAGAAAAGAGTGGGGGAAGTTATGACCCCCCGGGAAAAAATTACAGCCATAAACCTTGAGCGCGGATATAAGCAGATAATTAACATACTGCTTAAAAGTAAATATTCAAGGGTCCCGGCTTATACCGGGCGGCTTGATAAAGTTAAGGGCTTTATTTATATAAAGGACGTAATAGGCCAGCTTAACAGGGAGGGAAAAGCAGATTTTAAAAAAATACTTAGAAAACCAAAGGTTACCAGACAGAAGAAAAGCTGCCAGAGGCTTTTCCAGGAAATGAGAAAAGAGAGAATGCATGCCTGTGTAGTTAAAAGCAAAAACCGGGTGGTGGGTATAGTTACAATTGAAGATTTAATAGAAGAAGTTGTAGGGGAAATCTATGATGAATATGACCGTGGCGTGGAACTTAGCCTTTAAAGCTTTAATATTTTTTATTCTGCTCCTGTTTACCGTCTTTTTTGTGGCGGCTGAAACATCCCTTACTTATCTCAGGAAATCTCAGACCCGGCGCCTTATAAAGGAAAAAGGGATTCTAAAGCTCCAGGCCTGGCTGGATAGACCCAACCGGCTTCTTACCACTACCCTGGCCGGGACGGCTATGAGCGTAATAGGGGTTTCGGTTATGGGGACTTCCATGGCACTGGATATAAGCGCCGTTTTTGATATTCCCCCGGCGGCAGCAGCTTCTTTCAGCACTTTTATAATACTTATAATAGTCCTGGTATTTTCGGAAATAGTTCCCAAGGCCTATGCGCGCCGTAATGCCAGGCGGGTTTCGGCCCGTATAATAGGCCCCCTCAGGATAATTGATTTTTTGCTTACCCCGATCATAAGTTTTTACACTTTTTTGTCGGATATGATAATAAAAGCAGTTCCCTCCCACTCTATGAAAAAGCATTCCCTTTTTGACCGTGAAGAGTTAAAGGGGCTTATAGATGTGGGAGTCAGGGAGGGGGAAATAGAGTCCGGCGAAAAAAAGATGCTGACCAGGATAATGGAGTTTTCCGGGACAGTAGTAAGGGAGATAATGGTTCCCAGGGTTGCTCTGAGGGCGCTGGATATAAGCCTGGAAAAAAGGGAGTTGATAAAGAGGGCAATCGAAACAGGCCATTCCCGTATTCCGGTTTACAGCAGCTCTCCGGATAAGATAGAAGGGGTTCTTTATGTAAAAGATCTTTTAGGCTGCCTTGTTGAAAAAAAGGAATTCAGCATAAAACAGATATTAAGAAAAACTTACTTTGTTCCTGAAAGCAAACCTGCCGTCCAGCTTTTAAATGAGTTCAGGCAGGGAAGAGAACATATAGCTGTAGTGGTGGACGAATACGGAGTTACCGCAGGGATAATAACAATAGAGGATATAGTTGAAGAAATAACCGGTGAGATTTATGACGAATATGATAAAGGGAGCGATACCATAAAAAGCGCCGGGCGTAAAAGCTGGGAGATAAAGGCCATTGAGGACCTGGACAAAATTAATGACCGGCTTAAGATTAATCTTCCGGAAGATAAATATGATTCACTGGGAGGGTTTATCCTGGGCCGGCTGGGCCGGGTTCCGGCTCCCGGAGAAAGCATTAAATACGGCAGCTACGGAATTACTGTTCTTGATTCCACACCCAGCAGGATTATCAGTGTCCGGCTGCAGCTGAATTAAAAGGGTAAAAGCTTTTACAGATATTATTCCCCGGCTCCGTGGCGGCGGAGAAGTTCGGCTATTTCCGTATATCCGAAATGCTGGGCAGCCACGAGGGCAGTACCCCCGAACTCGTTTCTTGCTTCCGTATCTGCTCCTGCTTTCAGAAGCATCTCGGCTATTTCCCTGTAGCCCTCAAGGGATGCGGCCATAAGGGGGGTAATCCCGTCCTGGTTTGCCATATTCAGGTCGGCGCCGGCGCTTATAAGCTTTTCAGCTGAATCTATGTGATTGTTCATTATGGCCAGAAGCAGGGGTGTCATCCCTCCCTGGTTTTGGGCATCCAGGTCGGCACCGGCTTCTATAAGCAGTTGTACTATTTCACTAATCCCGTCCATAGCCGCCAGCATAAGAGGGGTCAAACCGTAATCATAAGTGATATTTACTTTTGCGCCGGCTTCTGCCAGCAACTCCAGGGCTTCAGGATCATTGTGCAGGTAGGCTTCCATAATCATATCTTCTCCGTAAGCGGAATAGTCCAGTATAATTACTGCCTGGCGGGATTGGGGGTTTGCTTCCAGTGCTTTTTGGGCCTCAATGGATGCCTGTTCATATCTTTCCTCTCTTACCGCTTCTTTTGCTTCTTTAAG
>PWQF01000111.1 GCA_003556865.1 Elusimicrobiota bacterium
ATAAGGCTGCCCACCTTAAACAGGCAGACAGTCTTAAGCACGCCCCAGCTTTATCATATTGCCCTGGATATAGCCAATATGGCACAGGTTGGAAGGAGTATAGGTATAAGATTTGATTCACCCCGGGATTTTAAGGTGTTTGACGGACCGGATGTGGATGGACCCAACGATATTGTTTTTGACGTTACCCAGATAAATATAGAAGATGAAAGTTTTGACCCATCCTCAATTGTTGTTGAGGAGGGGACCCACATAAGGTGGCGCTGGTATGCGGACGGGCACAACATAGTTCCGGTCCAGATACCTGAGGCAAGCAGCTGGGAAGGGGTGGATTATATTGAAAATTACGGCTACCTTCATACCCATAATTTTTATGCCGGGGGCAGTTATGAGTATCATAGCGAGGGTCTTGAAGGAATGACTGCTGATATTACCGTAAGCCCCCGCAATTCCATAGAGTCCACCCGGGCAACGGTAGATGAGTTCTGGGATAAAATTACTGTAAATCCCATAAGGGATGAAGTGGGACGCTCCTGGACACCGGAAACTGTGCTTCAGGGAGAAAGAAGAGTGCTGATGGATGCTTTCCAGCTTAATACCCAGATAGCAGATTCGGTCTGGAGCGGAATAACCATCTTTCTTAACGGTGAGGCGGGAGATCCCTTTGAAAACCTGGCCGAGGATATTGAAAACGTTGAGATATGGTATGATTCCACCGGCAGGCGCCAGTTTGAGCCGGACAGGGATACTTTAATAAATTCTACCACTGCATACTTTGATCCCGATGCCCATATGGTTTTAATTGATTTTGAAGAACCCCAGCGCATAGTTCCTACAAGAAAGACTTATTTCATAGTCTTTAATATGGCTACTGACGCCGAGCCGGGGGCTCTCCTGGGAACCCGTCTTACGCTGGGCAGCTTTGCCCCCTACATATCCGGCGAGAACGAGATGGCGGTACCGGGTACGGATATACAGGAAGATATATACGATATAGAAAGCGCGTTGACCAGGGTGGAGACAATGCAGATGAACTGCCAGATTACGGACCGGGTTCCGGCCGGAATAAGGCAGAATGCTGCTGATGTGGAATTGGCCCGTTTCAGGTTAAGGGTGGCTCCGGCCACTATTGAGTCGGCCGGCGGCAAACCGACACTGGATTCAATCCGCATTGAAAAACTGGGAAATATAGATGACAGTCATGTAAGGGCAATTAAACTCTATGCCGATGCCACCGGAGACGGCGAGTTTGACCCGGAAAAAGATATACTGGTAAATGATCCCGCAGATCCCCAGAGCATCTTTTCAGGCGGTGATGCGGTAATAAACCTTATTTCAGATAATATTCTTACCGGGAGTTATAAAACGTTTTTCCTTGCCGTGGATATAGCCGAGGAGGCCCAGCGCAACACTTATCTGGGGATAAGGATACCTTCGGCTTCCCAGTCTTTCTTAGAGGTGCATCCCCGGCATAGGATAATACTTGAGGAAGATGAATTTCCCTTTAATACAAGAACAGCCCGCATCCGGCATAAATATGCCCCGACCACGCCCGTAATTAAGGTGAAAGAGTGGATCAACTCCGCTACCACTGTAAGGGCCGCCTGGTTTTCCGAGTCCGATTCTCCTTCCGGAATAACCCATAACCTCTATTCGGCTGCCGGCTCTCCCTGGAGAGACCTGGGAGAAGGGACCGAGGCCGAAGTTGAGCTTCACGGTCTCTCCCTGAGGCACGGCGAGGTTTATACTTTCAGTGTTCAGACTGCCTCTGAAGATGAGAACCGGAATGTGGTATGGTCCGATCACGGCGAAGCAAGTTTCAGGGTGGACTTAAATCCCCCATCTGCAGCCGGTCAGCCTATTCCCGACCAGCACAGGCAGAACCGTCCCCTGAGGAGTTATAACGTAAACTGGGCCCAGGCAAGGGATGATGCCAGCGATACGGAGAGCGGTGTGGTTCAATACCAGCTTCAGGAACGCAGGGATACTTCCCCCATCTGGGATACGGTGGCCTATCTGCCGGTTGAAGACGGAGTCCACGAGACTAACTATTTCTTTGAGAATAAACCCGAAGGACATTACTTCTACTACAGGGTGAGAGCACAGGATAAGGCAGGTAACTGGGGGCCCTGGTCGGAAATATCAGCCCCGGCGGTAACCGGTATTCCCGGTGAAGTAGTAAGCCAGGTTTCCAATTATCCCAACCCGGCAAGGTTTGATAAGGGTGATGAATATACCACAATAACCTACCAGCTTAACCAGGATGCCGATGTGGATCTTTACCTTTATGACCTTATGGGACACCTTGTTTTGAAATGGGAGTTTGACAGGGGAGGGGAAGGCGGCCGGCTTGGCGCCAATACTGTCAGGTGGTACGGGGATAATGCCCGGGGAATGGACGTTTCAAAGGGAGCTTACCTGCTGAGGATAGTTGTAAAATCCGAAGACGGCACTGTAGAAAAAACCAGGCGTATAGCTATAATACGCTAAAATTCTAAATTGCTCCCCGGCATAATATCCCATATTTATATTATATGAAAAAAATCATATTAATAATATCAGTAATTATACCTGTTTCAGCTGTATCGGCCTTTGCGGCCCCGGATACTCCTTATAACTTAAGGACGGAAGGAGTAGATACTCCCGAGAATTGGATTGAAGCGGGAAAAGTAGGTGTTGAAATTCCAAACCCTATCTTTAGCTGGGATTCTGACGTTCAGAAATATTATCAGGTTCAGCTTTCTTTAGATAGTGGTATGGAAAATATTATATGGGATTCCGGTGAGCTCCAGGAATCCACCAGTACTTATGTTGTCTATTCGGGAGCGGATGAGCTTAAATCCCTTGAAAGGTATTACTGGCGTGTAAGGATTTGGGAAGATATAGAAGGGGAACCTTCTGGCTGGACCGCCCCTATAAATGGTATGTTTGAGATGAACCGGTTTATTTTAAAACGGGAATTTAAAACCGAAAGAAATGATGGGGCGGCATATGCTTTTGGAGACATAACCGGAAACGGTTATAAAGATATTGCAATATCAAGATATAATCCCGGAAAAATTGAGGTTTATGAAAATATGGGAGGGGGCTTCTTTGGTGAAACTCCAATATGGGAATCAACTGTAACATATTCTAACGCAATAGCTCTTGCTGATTTAAACTCAAGCGGCAAACTTGATTTAATAGTGGCCAATACAGGTCGGAATGGGAGTTATGATATAATGCTGTTTGAAAATACGGGCTCAGGCCAGTTTATTTTAAAAAATGGTTATTTGGCTACAGGGAGTTATCACAGTGAAGCCATAGCTGCAGGAGATATTAATAGAAACGGGCTGACTGATTTTGTAACTGGAGTAAGGGGTGACAATATGGTCTGGATAAACGATGGTGATTTTACTTTTAGCCATTATGATATCGGAGGTAACATTATTAGCTATGATCTTCTTCTGGCAGATTTAAATTCAAACGGATACCTTGACCTTATTGCAGCAAACAGCGGCGAAAACGAAATTTATTTAAATACCAAAGATTTGAACTTTCCTTTTAACGATACTCCTGATTGGAGTGATTCTGATGATGATTTTAGCACTTATGCTGTTGCATTAATTGATATAGAAGGTGACGGGGTTTGGGATTTTGTTGCCGGCGGACGTATTCAGGAAAGCGCAGTAGGTTATAAAAGTTATTTAAATGACGGTGAGGGGAATTTTTCTTTTCACAGCCAGACAATTGAAACTACAGATTCCAGGACATTAAGTTCCGCGGATATAAACAGAAGCGGTTATCTGGAATTTGCAGAGGGGAATTCTATAGATACTGATGAAAGTATGGTTTTTGTAAATAATAACGGAACTTTTGAATTAGAGACCAGGAGCTGGATAGGTGAAGAAACAATAAGGGTAGCTTTAGCTGATTTCAGCGGAAACGGTACATCTGATATTTTTAGGGGTGGTGAAGCAGCGGATAGATTTTATTTACAGAAACCTCAGGAACCTTATGGAAAACCCCAGGAGCCTTTGGAAGGGTTTACAAGTGAACGGGACGGTGAAAAACTTATACTTAAATGGGGTCCGGGGGAAAGTTCTTTTACCCCCCAAAACCAGCTGGCCTATAATATAAAGCTTGGCACCGAATCAGGGAATTATAATATTATTTCCGGGGCAATAGGTTCAACTGATAATTCCGGTTCCTTCTGGGGAAATATAGGCCGCTCCACTTATGCATACCTTAATCTGGAACCCAGAACCTATTTCTGGAGGGTCCAGGCAATAGACGGAGTTAAAAATCCCGGAGAATGGTCCGACGAACAGATTGTAAATACCCCTCCATTAGTTCAATGGACCGGTTTCCGCCAGTGGGATTTAGAAGATATCTTCCAGGATGGCGTTGACTATTATGAAAACCGGCGCGGCCTTGTGGATATTAAGTTTAAACTTGCCGATATGGAAAAAAACCAGGTAAAACTTACGAACTTCAGTTACTCCACCTCGGGTGTTTTTGGAAACTGGCACGGGGTTGATGATGGAAGCATACATTTAAATTTTCTCGGCGGAGAAGAATCTTCCTGGGGCCAGTGGTTGGAAACAGAAAGAAGTTTTGAAGAATCAGGGGACTATATGTTTACCTTTAACGCAGCCGGCCTGCTGGAAGATAATCCGGAAATAGGATGGGATAACTTTAATTTTAAGACCTCTTCTTTTGCCGTAAGTTTTTTTGTAAAAGACCAGTGGGAAACATCAACGGCTCCGGCAATAAGCCATAGTTTCTATATTGACCTGAAGAACCCCCTGCCGCCCGGAAAACTTACCAAAACTGATTACAGCAAGGATTCAATAGTTCTGGGGTTCGGTAACCCGGCCCAGGACCAGAATTTTCAAAAATACCTGATATTTTACGGGACTTCCCCCTCTTATGCCGGGCACGGGAGTTACGGGGGGGTTCATTATGACTTTAACAGCACAAGTATAGATTACGGGGGAGCTTCTACCACTGCTATTTTTGGTTTAACTGAGGATACAACCTACTATATTAATATATATGCATACGATTCTTTTGGTAATTTCAGCAGCCAGAGTCAGCCAACAGCTGTAAAAACAAACCATCCCCCGGATATAGATATAACTTCCGTCCGGCAGGCGGATGACGGCAGCGGCCTTGTATTTATAACTTTTAAAGGAAGAGATAATGATTTAGACGAATCTTATTATATCTGGCCGGAATGCGAATTTGAAATTAATGGGGACACAGAACCGATGGACGCGGTAACGGAAAATATTAAGTTCAGTTCCGCCCCCCTTACTTTTGGTAAGGAATTTTCCACTTATGTTTTTGTATGGGATGCCGGAAACCAGTTAAAAGATATGGGCTATGAAGACGATATAAATAATGTGGATATTACAATAACGGTTTCGGACCTTATAAATGAGGGTTCTGCCTCCGCCTCTTTTGTAGTGGATAATCTCCCTCCCCGATTTGAGCCTTATGATATGGAAATCGGCGAAAGCGCATCTGATTTTATTGAATGGATATGGCCCACCGCTGAAGATCAGAACTTTGACCGTTACCGGCTCTGGTATTCTTCGGTAGGTCCCTGCAGCGTAATTGAAAAATCCACCGCTTCTGCTTCTTCAATATCTTTCTCTGATATAAATAAAAGCAGTTATACTACAGCGGGCCTGCTTCCCCAGACCCGTTACTGGGCTGCTGTATGGGCCTATGATGCGTTCGGGTACGGGAGCCATACGTCAACCGCCTCTGCGGAAACCGGGACCATCCCCCGCGCCCGGGTGGAGACTGAGCCGGAACATCTAAGAATGGGGAGGGGATGGGTTGAATTTGAAATAGGCATATATGATCCCGATGATACGGAAAATAGGTTAAATATAGAATTTTCCACGGGGACCGGAAAATTTCATCAGGCTTTTATCCGGGAAGCCGAATATAAAGAGGGGGGGGAACTTGAAATATCTACCGGGGTATACCAGATAGGTGGTATTATAACAGGTGGTGGGACAAAGACCGTAAGAGCCGTCTGGAACTCTAAAAAAAGCAACGGGGAGGCTCCCGAACTCTCCGGGCTTAAACGAGATAATGTTATCATAAGAGTCACCCCTACGGATGCAAATAAACCGGGCGATTACATAGATACATCCACTTTTACAATAGATAATTCCCGGCCGGATCTGCTTCTTTATGAAGAAGAGCCTTTAAGCATATATAACCATGAGAATTCATTGCTCACCCTTTATTTTAGGGGGGAGGACGGGGAAGAAGAAGAGTTAAGGCCGGATGATATTGACAGTTCAAGGATAATTGTTTCCACGGAAACCGGATGGATTGAGTTGGAGGGGGCAGGGGTTGAGGTTTCAGCTTCCGGGAATATTTTAGAGCTGACCCTTACGGATGAACAGAAAAACTGGATAGCAAGAAGAGACGGGG
>PWQF01000254.1 GCA_003556865.1 Elusimicrobiota bacterium
GGGGAAGAGGAGCAGGACTTAGCCGCTGAAACTGAACCGGAAGAGAAATCGCTTAAGGAAACTGCAGCAGAAGCCGCAAAATCAGGTATCAGGTCCGGACTGGGAGCTGCTTCGCAGGCCGCTTCGGAAATGGCTCAGGATGTGGCAGAGAAAGTTTTGCCTGACGGGCAAAAGGCCGAACCTGAAGCCGTAATAAAGCATGCCACCGAAACGCTTGCTGAAATTGTTCCTTCAGAACTTAAAGGCTCTCCGGAGCTGGCTTACCATATGGCCTATATCCTTTTACCCGGAACCCGGCGTGCTTTCCCGGCTAACAGCGAGAAAGAAGTCCTGAAAGCTGTTATAGACAGCATAGCCCGTTTTTCTATACAGGCCTATAAAGAACTTCTTAGGGAAGGCCGTCCGGATATAAGGTTTACCCCCTCCCAGGTGAGTCTGCTGACGGATAACGTTGAAACTTATCTGAATTCCCTTGGTTCCGAGGCAAGGGAGGAGGCCTTAGAGCCTGCAGTTAATTTCTTTAAGATGATGCAGGAGAAATTTTATTACCAGATGATAGGGAGTCAGGGAGGGGAAGAGGCGCTTAATAAGATGAGAAAAGATTTAAGTTCCGCAGATGAGGGGTCTCTCCTGGCCCGGGTCCTTTCCGGACTTATAAATAAATGGGAAACTATTTTCGAATGGGGTGAAGAAATAAAAGGCCTTAAACCTGAAACCGAGCCTTATTTCTACCAGCTGGAAGGGGCAAAATTTATTCTTGAAAACCGCCGGATTCTTAATGCCGATGAAATGGGCACCGGAAAGACTCTTCAGGCTCTTATGGCCAAAGCCAATTCCTCCGGTGATATATGGGATACCCTGGTGGTGGTTCCGGATATAGCCAAATCTGTCTGGGGCGACCAGATATTTGAGCACCTTAGCGAGGAGTTTGATGTTTACGTGCTGGGTGCCAAAGAATATGATGAGCCCCTTAATGATATAAAAAGCATAAATACAAAAGAAGATATAAACGACTTTCTGCTTGATTGGATGGCAATTCAGAGGGGTGAAAAAGAGAAGCCGGAAAAAAGAAGGATAGTTATAGTGAATTATGACCAGTTAAGGCTTTATACCGACCTTCAGGGAGATTATCTCTTTTCAAAGCTTACCCCGGATTTTCTTGTGGCCGATGAAGCCGATGCTGTTAAGAACCCCGCCGCCCAGAGGTCAGAGGCATTCAGGGGTATCCAGTCTAAATACCTGGCCCTTCTTACCGGGACCCCTATTTCAAACAGGCCGCAGGAAATAATATCTTACCTGGAAATGCTTGTAACACCGGAAAGCGGACTTGAAGAGACTGTTTTTAAGGACTCAATTTTCAGCAGTGTAAAAGATATGTCTGAAAAGATGCAGAGAAACTGGGAAAACCCCGAGTATATTATGGAGCTGCATAAGGTTGTACAGAGGGTTATGATAAGAAGAAGAAAGGAAAATGTACTTACCGATATACCCGAGACCGATTCTGTCAGAGTATTGCTTGATCCGGTAAAAGGGGAAATGAATATAGGGGGGCAGGTTACATCTCTTGGCGATTTTACTCCTCAATATGAATTTTACCGCAGTATAGCCGACGACCGGGATATGGATGAGATCAACCGGTGGGCCAGGAAAAGGGCCGCAGCGGATGATCCGTCACGCCTGCCGGGGGGAGAAGAAGTTGAATCAATAAAAACTGCCGCCGCTGATAAAATTGTTGATGAGAATTTATCAGCCGGAGAAAGCATAGCCCTCTTTACCTACTACAAGTCAGATGCCCGCCGGCTGAGGGAAAGATACAGGAAGAAATATGGATCCGAAGCAGTGGCCTATGTGGAAGGCGGAATGTCATCCTCTGAAAAAAGAAAGGAGTGGCAGGGGAAATTTCAGGAGGGTCCGGCCCGGATATTTATATCCACACTTGATTCTTCAGCCTATGCCATACATCTTACCAAGGCCGACAGCATGCTTATTACTTCACTTCCCGCAAATCCGGATAAGCTTCAGCAGGCAAAGGCCAGAATAGCCCGCATAGACAAGGATTTTAATAAGCCCGGGCAGCGAAAAAATGTTTATACGCTTATCTGGGATACGGAAGATTCAGTTGACAGGCAGATAGAAGAGCTTCTTTACAAAAAGACGCTGGCTATGGAACTGGCCCTGGGCGGGGTGACGGTATCCTTTGAGGAAATGCCTCTTTCAAAACTGGATAAACTGGCCGGAGTTGAAGAGAAAATGTTAAAGGAGGAGGAAGAAGAGATTGAAGAGGAGATAGTTTACGGGGACCTTGCACGGGAAGATGTGCTTGTTCAGGGACTGGAAAAATTAAACTGGAATACACTGGCCTCTTATATGAGAAAAATAAGGGAGACCGTCTATACAAAAGATTTTATGGATCTCCGGAAAGATAATTTTACTTCCGATCCGGATTCTCTTTTTCTGGCTGCCAATTATGGTGAAAAGACCATCTCCTATTCCTATGGGGTTCCCCTGGAGACTGTTTCGGAGCGCCATAACGAGAAAAATTTTGGTGAAGGAAATACTCTTTTTATAAAGGAAGAAGCTACACATCAGAAACTTAAGCAGCAGGACAGGCAACTTGTGGAAAATATGATAAGGGAGCAGCTTAAAGATTTTGCCCGGCTCAATGATTTCCGTTATATCTCCTACCTGGACGGTGAAGGCAATTACCTTACAGAAGAAATCTCTTCACAGGAGCCGCCCTTTGACGGCGGGGATATAGATTCAGTTTTCGATGAATGGTCATTTGAGTCGTCTGAGGGGAAATACGACCCGGTTAAACTTAAGGTAAAAGGAGCCAGGAATCCTTCCGATAACAGGGACCGTGAAGAGACCCGTCTCAGAAATCTTTCCCGGGAGCATCCCCTTTACAGAACCCTGGGAAGTAATGGTAAAGCAGGCTTTGAGAACAGGGCCGCCTCTTTTGCCGGTTTTTCCCTGGATTCTCATAAATGGCTTAAGAAGGCCGGTATATCCGCTGCGGTGGTACGGGGGGATTACCTCTGGAACGAAGATCAGCAGGTTATGGAAATGATTCTTGTTGATACCAAATCAGAAGGGCATAAGCCTCCCAGGGATATAAATGAGGGAGACCTTGAGGGCATAGGTGAGGAGTTCCTGGAAAATTACCGGAAAGGACTGATAAGAGGCAAAATAGTGGGAAGACAGTGGCTCAACAGCTCGGTATCCCCCTTAAGGGATGAGATGCTTCTTGATATTATGCTTAACGGATTTCCTCTCTGGGGAACTTATTACAGTCATATAAAAAATATAAGGCTTATAACTAAAAAGAATATATGGAAATATGCCGCCTCCCTGCTGGCTGACGGAAAACCCCTTCAGACCAACAGGGTCCTGGGGCTCTTGAGCCCCTCCTTTGCCCGCGCCGCTATGGGGCTTGAGAAGGTAGCCGAAAATATTTCTTTTCAGAGGCTCGGCAGCCTGGCCAAAGAGAATCTTAAAAGAGCTCTTCCCGGGGCTATGGTGCCGGAGCCGGTTTTATACAGTATTGATGAGGTGGCTCCCGAAGAGCCGCTTACCGGCGGAATTATAAGAGGAAGCAAGTTTGCCCTTTTCAGCCGTGTTCTTGGCAGGCGCATAAGGTCTGAAAATGAAATAACGGCTGAAATACTGGAAGAACTTCTTTCTAAATCCCGGGATCTTCCTTACAATGAATCCGTATATCAGTCTTCCGTTGACTGGGCGCTGGGGGTAGAAGGATATATTCAGAAGGCGCGGATAGGGGAATATTTAAGCTGGGGCCAGACCGTTGACGGGACAGATATAAAAGTAAAACTGTAAGTAATAAATATTCCGGAGCTTATAGAAAACGGTGACCATTACTGTCTTTCGCTAACTGCAAGGGACAGGGAAAACGAGTCCGCGGGGGAAGAAGCATACAGAATTTTAATAAACTCGGCGGTTTTTGAAGGCGGGGAAAAGATGGTAGCCGATGTGCTCGGCAGCGAACTTAGCCGCATAGACGGAAAAGTTAGGGGAAAGGACTCCGATGAAGTGGAGGAGAATATACGAAAGTTCTGGGAAGAGAAAGAGGTTATAGAGAAAAAGAAAGGCGGTAAAAGCGCTGTAAAAGATTACTCCCGCAACCAGAAATACTTTGAGATTTTTGAAGAATACGGTGCCGGGGTAAGAATACTTCCCAAGAACGCTCTGGAAAACACGGAACTGGTGCGGGCGGCGCAGGGAGTGAGCAGTTACGCCAAAAGGAAATATTTTCAGCGGGCAGTAAAAAATATGAATCTGGAAAAAGAACAGGTTAAACCTGTTCTTATAGGTTTTGAGGACGGGGCAGAAGGTAATGCCCGTTTTGCTGCCGAGGTAGTTGCCGGAAACAATATTGACGCAGTTTTCAGCCGGCAACCTTTATCGCTTCCGGCCATCTCCTGGGAGATTGAAAACGATGATTATTCTATGGGAATTTTTCTTAAAAATAACGGCGAAATAATAATCTTAGGCTCGCACGGGGAAATTGTTCCGGAAAGCATTTATAATAAAATTCACAGCCTTTCAGGGATGGCCGGGGAGTTCCGGGTGATGAATTACGATTCGGCTACAGAAGCCCGGAGAATAAAAGAGAAGAACTGGATCAACTCCTCATATTTCCGCCAGCTTATTAAAAACTTTGATATCTCGCTTATTCAGAAAGCGGGGACGGGGCTGGTTCTTGACCTGCGCAACCTGCCCGGAATTTCCGAGGAAGATATAAGTTCTCTTCCCCTGGATATAACACTCATCCTGCCCGGGGATACCCGCTCCGTGGAAGATATAGAGGCAAAAGAAGGCCAGCTTAAAGTTGAAATATTGGAAGATGGAAGAAGTTTCAGGGTCTGGGATTCAGACGGCCGTGAAATGAGACTTAACGATCTAAGCGTTCTGCTTAACTGGTATCTATGCGAGCATTACGGCTACAGGGGGGATATAATAAAGACGGCTTATTCAAGCCCCCTGCTTGACCGGATTGCCGACCGCTACGGAACGGAGACAGCTCTTTCCCATACGGGGGAAGGCTATTTAATAACACCCCTCTTAAGCTGGAATGATTATCTTTCCCAGTTACTGATGCTGGCTGAGCTTAAGGCCCGCACCGGAAAGCGTTTAAATGAAAACCTTGACCGGATTCGGAAAGAACTCCAGGCCCCTGGATTTTCTTTCGCCAGCAGCTTTAAAGTTCATTACGAGGATGCAGAATCAGTAAAGAAATTCTTCAGGGATGAGAATTTTGAAAAAACGCCGGGATATGAGTTCCGGACCGGGGAGGAGCGTTTTGACCGGGGCCTTAAGATTGAATACAAGGACGGCAGCTGGCTTCTGATTAACTTTAAGGACAATACTGTTCAATTTTATGCCGAGGCTTCAGAAGAGAGCCGGGCCAGGCAGCTTGTAGACTCTTTTGAAATGAAGCTCAGGGACAGGGTCCAGCCGGAATTTTCTTTAAAAAGACTTCTTTCACCCTCCCCCGTAAAGATCGGACTCCTCTTCTCCGTGATAGGATCTGCTATGGTTGCAGCTGCCTTTATACTTCCGGCTTTTTATCCTGCGCTGAACTGGTACATATTCGGAAAACCCCTGGGAGGTATTGTAAGCCTCTTTTCCATGCTTGCTCCACGCTTTATTGATAGCCTGCCCCAGGTAATGAGGTTTTTTGCATTTTATGTCCCCATGTTTGCTGTGGGCGCCTCCAGGGGACTGCTGGTTACTCTTACCAATACAAAAATGTGGATTGAACAGTGGGGCAGAATGAAAGGTAAATTTGAACTGCACCCGGATATAGCGGAAATGCCTTCGGTCCCGGAAGGGACAAGCCCCTGGAAAGGTAAGTTTGAAGGATTTCGCTTTGTGGAAGCGGAAGAAGATATAAGGAATCCTGCCAAGCTTAATATAGCTGTTAACAAGGAATACTATACAGCGCTTCCGCATAC
Source organism: Elusimicrobiota bacterium (assembly GCA_003556865.1). The sequence continues at coordinate 5,976 of PWQF01000254.1, forward strand.
CCTTCAGATAATAGCCTTTCAGCATGAGCTGAGTGTGGCTATGGTAGAGAATTTTATAGGAATGCAGGCCATACGCAACTTGCTGGGGCTTACTATCTCATATTTCCTGAGACTGATAATAATAGCGCCGGTATTGATACATCCGGCAGCTATGATTTTGGATATGGTTTATCTTTTCAGGAGGATAAGGGATAAGGCGGTACAGAAACCGGGTACTGTTTACTATTCCGGTTCAAAGATAATATGGCCCGAGGATACCGGTGAAATTATGGGTAAAAAATATGATTCCATCTGGACCCCGGCCAGGGTCAGGAGTTTTAACGACAGGCCTTCGGGTGTACCGGACGGTGATACCATTTATATGGATGACGGGACGGCAATAAGGCTGGCCGGTCTGGAGCCGGGTGAAATGGAGAAAGAAGAGAGGGGAGCAAAGGAAGCCCGGGATTTTCTAA
>PWQF01000011.1 GCA_003556865.1 Elusimicrobiota bacterium
ACCCGCCGCCACAAGCAGGACCGCGGCCAGGGACTGGCCCAGTGAAACCGAGATAAGGTCTTTCCCCATCAGGGAAAAATTTTTCGCGCTTAAGTTCTGGCCCAGGCTGAAAGCTATGATGGAAAGGGCTACGGTAGATATAAGGGATGAGCGGCGGATAAGGTCCGGAGAAATTAAATCCAGCCCCAGCGGGCCCAGCAGTATCCCCGCAAGAATGTAGGAAGTAACGGAAGGCACCTTGATTTTTTTTAAGATTCCGGCCAGGGCCAGGGCCGCAAGAAATATGAACCCGGCGGAAAAAATCAGTGGAGCATCCATCTTCAATCCACAATTCCCTTATCCCTGAACATAGAGTAAAGTATATCAAATATGCCTATTATCCCGCTCAGTTTTTCTTCTTCATCAAGAACCACAAGAAACTTAGCGTTGTGGGCCTTCATAAAAGAGTAGGCACCGGCAATAGTGCCTTCCCCGGAAAAGGTAAAATATTCTGAAGACTTTATTTCATCGGCAACAACCAGGATGCCCATCTCGGGAGAAATATAATCAATATTTATCTCGTTTTCGGGGACTGTTTCCAGGAAGGGAACCGTTTTTAACAGTTCGCTTATATTTGCAGATTCAGGCTGAAAAACCGAGGTTATGTCATCCAGGGTTATTATGCCCGCAACATAACCTTGGGAATCAGTTACCGGAAGGACATTTATTCTCTTCTGCTTAAAAATCTCTATTATCTTTTTTAAGGGGGTCCCCCTCCCCGCAGATATGCAGTTATCCCTGAGGCAGTCTTTAACTTTCATCAGGCCCGGGGCAGTTAAGTATAACTTTATTTTTCTTTTCCTGGAGATTCCTGGCCTTTTTAAGGGCCTCTACTGCTTTAGAATCAACAGTTGTGCTCCCGATGGGGTTTTCGCTCTCCTTTTCACCGTGAGAATCAGTCCCCCCCGTAGTTACCAGGCCCAGCTCCCTGGCAAATCTGACAAATTTTTCCGTCAGCCTGCTGTTATGGTGGGGATAATAGGCCTCTATTCCTGAAAGACCCAGTTTTTTTAATTTCTTAAGAAAGTTTTTATGCCCGCCGCCGAATACGGGATGGGCAATTACCGATACTCCCCCCACCCTGTGTATCATATTAAGGGCTTCCCGGGGGGTTATTCTCAGCTTTCTCACAAAAGCCGGACAGCCTTCCCCTAAAAAATTGTCAAAAGCCTCCCTGTGATTTTTCACATAACCGGTCTGTACCAGGCAGCGGGCAAAATGCATCCTGCTTATTGAACCGATATTGGCCATTGAAAAGAGCATCTGTTCATCCAGGTGCACCCCCATATCCCGGAGCTTATTTAATATATGGTAAGCCCTTCTTTCCCTGGCCTTCTGAAAAACATTAAGCTTGTGCTGGAACCACTTGTTCTCCCAGTTTATATAATAACCGACAAGATGAATCTCTTTGGAATTGTATTCACAGGAAAGCTCTACTCCCGGTATAACCTCTATGCCCGCTTTTGCCCCGCATTTAAGGGCAGGAAGTATCCCGTCGGTTATGTCATGGTCGGTTATCGCTATTGTAGAAAGACCTTTCCGGGCCGCCTCTTTAACAACCTCCACGGGAGTAAAGGTGCCGTCCGAAAAGGTGGTATGTATATGAAGGTCGGCCTTTTTCAGTTTTCCCCGCCCCCCCTCTTTTTCTGCTGATCTATCATTCTTCTGATCTCATCGCTGATATCATCCTTAACTTCGGCAATGGATTCAAAAGCCTTTACCGCCCGGTCCCTTACCCTATCATCCACGTCATCAAGAAGGTCTCTTAAGATATGAACCATTTCCGGTGTCCCTATTTCCCCTATTGCCCAGGCTGCGGAAAGCCTCATCCATTTATCCCCGCTGGCCGCCATTTTTTCAAGTGCATCATGTGCCAGGGAGGGGTTATAACGGTGTATCTCCCGCGCAGCATTTCCCCTTACCCTGTTGTTAGGGTCAGATAAGTAAGGTCGGAGCATTTTTTCCGCTACCGACGGGTCGGAAACGGTTTTAGGTATCAGCTCAACGCTGTCGGCCCTGGCCCTTATATGGGGATTAACATCAGTTATAACCCTGCCGGAAGGCAGTTCCACTTTTTCGCTTTTCTCATTTGAAATAGCCTTTGACTGCTGGTGAAGAAGGTCTATAAGCCTTTCCTGCTGATTGTCAAAATGCTTCTGAAGATTATCTTTTATTTCCTCTAAATCCTGCTGAGTCTTGCCACCCGCAGAGAGGGAGAGCTGTTTTACCACGGTTTTCTGCCCGTCTATCATCTGGTTTATGCTCCGGGCAACCTTCTCCTCAAGCTCTTCGGATTCTTTTTCGGCTTCCCTTAACCTGCCGGAAATCTTTTCTTCAAGTTCTTCTATCTGGTAGGTCCCGGAAGAGGCGGTGAAATATACTTTTTTTAATATAATTATAATGATTATCCCTACGACCAGGGCGCCGGCGCCTCCGGAAAGGGCAATAAGAAGAAGGCTTCTTCTGCCACCCTCAGCCTCCTCACGGAGCTCGTCTATTCTTTTCTCCGCCTCCCTTAGATCGGCGGCGGCATCATCCAGGCGGGACTGGAGCGCGGAATTGTTTTGGTCAAGCGCATTGATCCGGCTGCGCAGGGCCGCCGAAGCCTGCCTCTCGCTTCTAAGCGCAGCCTGAAGCTCGTCAATACGCCCCCTGTCGGGTGCCGGAGGGGCGGGGGCGGGCGCGGGCTGGGGGGTCGGGGGCGGAGCTATCTGCTCTTTTGCATCTTCAATAAGGTCCTGGGCTTCCCGGGAATGTGAGATTTCCTGGGCCCGGGAAAGAAGTTCAACCGCCCTTTCATACTCTCCCCTGGATATTCTAATCCTGCCTTCCTCCACCAGGGAATTTCTAAGCATCCGGAGGGCCCTTTCATTTTCCTCAATTTCAAGCACCCTGCTGAAATCCTCAATAGCTGCCCCGTAATCACCCCTGAGGTATCTTCTGAGGCCCCTGTCCATTATCTCTTCGGCAGCCATAACAGACCGGGAAAGAGAAAAACAGATTAAAGTTAAAATTAATAAAAGCTTCTTAATCTTTACGGCCAGCGGCCGGTTTTCTTTACGGTATTTATCTGCGGTCAAGTCTCAGCACCTCCCTGAGCCTCCGGTGAAGCGCCCGGACATCTTCTGAATCCGGATTTATTTTAAGTGCCTCCACCAGTTCATCCTCCGCCTGTTCATATTCTCCTTTTTCCAGCAGCAGCCTGGCATTCAGCAGGTGCCTGAGGTAAAGGGCTTCCTCGTAATTGGGAGCTATAAGTTCCAGGTTGTCCATAAGAATAACTGCCTTTTCTATATTTTCCCTGTAATAGGCTTTAAGTATCTCTTTCTCCAGCTCCCGGGCCCGGCCCATCTTTTCCTGCCGCACCTTCTCCAGCCATTGCGAAATATCCGATTCCAGATCTCTTATCCTGCTGTCGTATCCGTATTTTTCTTTATACTGCTCTGCTTTTCTTCTGGCTGCCGCCATTCTGCCTGCCGAAAAATCCCTTACGGCTTCCATATAAAACATATCTTTTTCCAGCTTTAACGACTTCCGGTCCAGTTCAGCCTCTTTTCTTGAAGGAGATTTTGAAAACCTTATTCCCGCCTCTGCAAAATGGAGCTCCTCTTCGGGAATGTAGGCATAATCAAAAATTATATTTTTTGACTCCAGCCCCAGCCCCATGCTCCAGCAGCCCTCATCGGAGCCGGCCCTCAGGAAAAAAGCTTTATGGGGTGAAATTTCAACCCCGCCTGAAAACATTATATCCCTTTCACTTTTTTCTTCAAGAATATCATCTATATAAAGATCCGAGACCAACCGGATATATTCTGAATTAATAAGGCTGAGGCCGGCTTTCAGGGAGGTTAAAAAATCATTTCCACCATTCTGCTCCAGGTTAATAAGATTTATCCCCGCTGCCCCGATTCCAAGCCAGGGATAGGGATAAAGGCTGAGGGCCGAATCAAAACTGAAGGCCTCCCTTTCCTCCCCATTCTCATACCCCGTAATCGCGGATACTGATATTCCCATACTCCCGTTTTTAATAAAACTGAAGGCGGCACCGAAAAGATAATTTATCTTATAGCTGCTGCTGCTTATATAATCTACTCTTGCCCCCGCGCCCAGGGCGGCACGGGAGAGAAAAGGATAACTGTATTCGGCAGCGGCAGCATAGGAGCGGACGCCCCTGCCCGAATAAAAAAGAGAGAGCAGGGGCTCATCCCTTGATGCCATGGAGGCGCTGTTTACCGTTAAGGGCCTTGATATCTCTTTTAATGCAACCCCGCTTCCCCCCAGGGCCCGCAGCCTTGCCGGTGTAAATGTGCCGGAGGAGTAATCAGAAAATGCAGGGGAACATAAAAGAAGCATCATAAAGACGGCGGCCACTTTTTTAATAAGTTTATTCAAATCCCGTACTCCCGGGAGAGCCTTAAATAATCCTGCGCATTTTTACGGATAAGCTCTCTTTCACTATCCTTCAGTTTTCTTTTCTTAACCGCAGGTGTCCCCATATATACATACCCCCCGGAAAGAGTTTTTCCCTGGGGAACAACCGCCCCGGACGCCACTATGCAGTATTTTTCTGCCCTGCAGCCGTCAAGAAGAATGGCCCCAATGGATATAAGGCAGAAGTCGGATACAGAGCAGCCGTGCAGGATGGCCCCGTGGCCCACGCTTACCCCTTTCCCTATAAGGACCGGCATATTGTAATTTGTATGAACCATTGCCCCGTCCTGGATATTGGTATCCTCCCCTATCTTAATCTCATCCACATCCCCCCTTAAAACCGCCCCGGGCCAGACTGAAGCCCTACTCCCTATACTTACCTTTCCTATTACCGCGGCCCCCGGGGCAATATAGGCAGACGGGTCTATAACGGGCATTCTCTCTTTATATTTTATAATTCCCTTTTTATTCATTTTATTCATCAGGCTTTACTAAACTTATTTTTATAACTATAACTGATTTTTAAATTTATTTCACTTATATACCGGATTTAAAATCTTTTTCTCATTAATTTTTAACATATTCTCAGAGAAATACCCTTATAAAAAAGATGGTAAGGAGACCGGATGCAACCGGGGTCATTATCCATCCCGCAAATATTATTTTAAGCGAATTAAAATTAACTGTTCTGGCCCCTTTTACCAGGCCCACCCCCATAACAGCCCCCACTATTGCCTGCGAAGTGGAAACAGGAACCCCTATTATCTTGCAGAAATGAACGGTAAGCGCTCCTGAGATTACGGCAATAAAAGCGGAAAAAGGGTCCAGGGCCGTAATCTTTTTGCCCACGGTATCCATAACCTTGCGGGAATATGTTAGGACCCCCACCGTCATACCTATCCCCCCCGCCAGGGAAGCAAGAAATGCGGCCCGGCCGGTGCCGGGGGGACCGAAAAAACCGCTCCCGTAAAAAGGGGCGGTTGTAACCGCGGCATGGGAAGCACCCAGGGCATATGCGCCGTAGGAACCGCTGGCAACAAGCAGGAAAGAAAAAATACGGTTATAAAGAATATCGGACCGGATCAGATAGTTAATTGGTTTTACCAGTATCTTATACATAAGAAAAGCTACCACGGCAGTAAGAAGCGGGTTGCCCACCCATACGGCAAACATCCTTGTAAAAGAACCCCATTCAGCCCCGCCCAGCCCGGAAAGGACTATACCTATACCCATTATGCTTCCCACAGAGGCCTGGGAGGTTGAAGCCGGTATGGAGAGATAGGTAAGCAGGGTAATTGTAAGGGCTGCTCCCAGGGAGGCCGCAAAAGCAAGATCTACAGGGCTGTAAAGGCGGGAAAACCTGAACTCTTCTCCGGCCAGACCCGCCACCCGTGACATTAAGGCCGGACCTTCAAGAAGAGAACCCAGAAGAACAAAAAAAGCAGCGCATATAACAGCTGTTTTATATTTAACGGCCCCGGTGGCAACTGCCGGGCCGAAAATATTGGCATTGTCATTGGCTCCCACCCCCCAGCCCAAATAGACGCCGGATATGAATTTCAGCTGTGAAAGCAACTGGAGCATCATAAAGTTATAATACTAAATACCCTCCATATATTGCAAATATATTAAATATAGGGGTTGCGGGGAACAGAAGCAAGCAGTTTTCGGGTATATTTCTCGGTGGGACTCTCTATAACCTGTTCCGCAGGACCCTCTTCCACAACCTCCCCTTCCTTCATCACCATTATGCGGGTGCTTATCATGCTTACAACTTCAATATCATGGGCAATAAATATTACCGAAAGTTTTTTCTCCCTATTTATTTTTTGTATAAGCTTAAGTATCTGGGCCTGAACCGATATATCTAA
>PWQF01000005.1 GCA_003556865.1 Elusimicrobiota bacterium
CCGGATTATTTTTCGCCCGGCACCTCCTCTTCAAAGCCCTGCTGCCTGGCCGCATTATACCTGTACAGGTCAAACGGAATCATAAGGTGGTCGCTTGCAAATGATAAGGGAAACTCATAACTGAACATTAAAACCCTTGCTGAAACAGCTACGGGGATTGCAACAAAAACAAGGTAAAACATATTTCCGGGCGTTATCCATAATCCGGGACTTTTTGAACCACTGAATCCCTTTTCTATTTTATTATCTGCTATTTTTACTATACCGTGCCGGAAAACCCTGCCATCCAGTATGTAACGGGTGGCCGGAAGCATATGCGGTTTTTTTACATACGGTGGGGGCGCGCCCGGTTTTGCCCTGACGGGATTTCGCCTGGCATGCCGGATTGCGCAGCCGGCCTGCAGCAGAAAAGTCAGTATTAAAAATACTGCCGCCCCCTTATTAAGGCAAGAGGAAAGACTCTTTACGTTTTTTTTCATAGTATTAGCTGTAATTTTCCGGGAACACTCATATTTAACTGACTACATATAAATGATATAATAATATGCAACTAGATGAAAGGCAAAATTAAGGTAAGAGGTGACCTGCGCATTTATGAAGGGCCATAAAACTTACACCCCTCTTATCCTGTAATAGCATATTTTGCCATTCCCAGCGCCATCCAGGCTTTTTTAAGAAAAATGGGGAAGCTCCTGGTATTCAGAATCTCCGAGGCTATATAGTTCGGCCTAAGGTAAAATCGGCTGTGCGCTGACTTAAGAAGCAAATTAAGTTCCTTTTCATTAATAATCTCGTCCCAATATCTTATATTGAAATCCCGGGCCGGCTTTTTTGCAAAATCAACCCAAAAATCATTGAAGAGGCCTTCGGTCATACCCTGTGCATAGAAGTCAGTTTTGGGGTAAGGCATTACTACATTAAAAATAGCAAAATCAACATCGGAGTCCAGGGCAAAATCTATGCTTTTCTTTGCATTTTCCAGGGTTTCCCCCGGGGCTCCTATCATAAAATTTGCCATAACCCGCATTCCCGAATCCTGCGACATTTTTATAGCACTGCGTATTCTTTTTACTGTTATGCCTTTATTAAGAGCATTTAAGGTTTCCTGGTCTCCGGATTCCACCCCGAAATGCAGACGGCGGCAACCGGCAGAATACATTTTCTCAAGAAGATCGGAGTCCACGGAATCCACCCGGATTCTTACCGCCCAGGTTATCTTATTGGAGCGCGCCTTAAGCAGTTCCGACAATTCAATAACTCTCTTGCGGTTTATACCAAAAGAATCATCCACAAAAAAAAGGTCCTTTATGCCCATATTATCTACATATTCAAACTCCTCTACAATATTGGCCGGGCTTCTCAACCGGACCCTTTTTCCGAAGCTGTGATAACAGAAGCTGCAGCCGTGGCTGCAGCCCCTGCCGCTGCAGATAGTAGTCGAGGGATATCTGTCGCTTAAAATATTAAAATGCTTTTTATAGGATACAAGGCTCCTGTCTGGAAAAGGCAACGAATCGCCGTCCAGTATGGGTGATGCGGGAGGGGTAATTACCGGCCCCTTTTCTGTTTTAAATGCAATCCCCTTAATTTTTCTTAAATCCCCTCCGGATTTTATAGCATTAAGAAGTTCTTCAAAGATATGCTCACCCTCACCCCTGACAGCATAATCTATATTTTTGTACGCAACAGTTTGCCCGGGGAATATACTGGCGTGGGGACCGCCCAGGATGACGGGTATTTCCGGTGAAAATTCTTTTACCCGCCGGGCAGTCTTAAGAACACTCAATATATTAAATGACATACCCCCCAAGCCCACTATGTCGGGGTTAAAGCTTTCAAGCCGGCCGTCCAGAGATTTTTCACCGTCCACCTCCATATCCAGAACCTGGGCCTCACCTGAGCCTTTCTCATTTATATAAGAGGCCAGGTAGAGCAAATTAAGCGGGGGAAAACGACCGGTAAGCCTGTCCAGGCTCATGGGAAAACTGGTTTTAACCATATATTTTTCGCAGGGGTTAATAAATAATATTTTCATATATATTAAAACCCTGTATTGCTGTAACGGCGGCCGGGAAGCGCAATAATTCCTGCGGCGGACAGAACATCTTTAAATACCGCCTTAATAAAAATTCCCGGATAACAGGTTATATATTTAGTTAAACCGGGCCAGTTCGGCACATATAAAGCATAGCTCCCGTAAAAGAGCAGCGCTGCCGCAAGTGAATTAAGTCCCCCCGCCATCTTAACAGAAAACCCTTTTCCGGACCATTTACCGAAACGTGCCTCATAGAGCCTCGTTCCCGGATAAGGCACAAGAATATTCATAAGAACCGCAGAGCTCTTTAGGCGGGAGAGTCTCCAGGCTGCCCTCGCCAATGAGAAAAGCGAATCTGTATTGGGATCATATATGATCCATGCTGCCGTCTCAATATTACGTTTCCTCAGAAGAGAAAAAGCTTCATTAAGAATAGCGGATGTATCAAGATCTTTTCCATATTCCTTCTGTTTTGCGGAGGAAAATGTCTCCACACCCAGATAAAGGCGCCTGAAATTTAAACTCTTCAAAAGATCTGCGGTCTTATCATTGATAAGATCAGTTCTTGAAAATCCGTAGAAATTAAAGCTTATGCCGTTTTTATCAAGAAAATTGTAAAGCTCTTTTAAAAAATTCTGGTCAAGTGTAATATTATCATCCAGGAATCGTATATTTTCATATCCGTTTTCATATAAAATTTTAAGCTCATCAAAAACTTTTTCAAAAGACCGGGGAAGCCATTTTTTAGAATCATATGTTCTTAAGCAGTAAGAACATTTGAAGGGGCATCCGAAAGCGTAAAAGAGCCAGGCAGTCGGGCCTTTGACAAATATATCCGAGTAAAATTTTTCTTTTAAAAAGGAGCGGTCAACACTATCAATTATATCCGGATCATGAGATATATTTTTTAATTCAATTTCTTTTAAATTATCTAAAAATGCTCCCTTCATTTCCAGGGCTTTTTTTATCCGGGCCTCAAAAGCCCCATCCAGTGACGCATCAAAAATGTTAAAATATTTTCTGTAGCGTACGACATAGTAGCCAGCGCCTATGATTTTAAGTGACGGAACCCGCTCCTTTATTTTTCTAAGCATAGATATTTCAAATTCAGCTTTTTCCAGTCCCATCAGCGTAAAAAGTATATTTACATTATTGTCATCGATATATTTCAGTATTTCATCAAACTTAATTTTTTCTGCCACCGCATCAATAAAAGTTACTCTGAAATCCGAATATCTCTTAAATACCGTAGCCGCGCGCAACAGCTCCTGGGGGGGATATAAAAAACCTGAAGACCGGTATGTGCAGTTATATCTGCGCATAACCGGAGGATTTGAAGGCATATTTAGAGTCAGAACATGATTTTTATCCTTAAAAGGATTCACTTGTAATCTACTTTATCGTACATTTTAGGTATATTTTCTATGACTCCCATTACCTGATTGTAATCAAGCTTCAGTTTATTTAAGTAATCCCTTATTGCTCCATATCTGGGCTGATTCTCTTTCTCAACTATCTCCAGGGCTTCTGATCGGCTAAGAATTCCCTCGCGTATCTGATTACTCCTGAAAGCATCGTTTTCCGTGAACCCCGCAACAGTACAATAAATGTAATTATAGAAAGGGGATGTCCCGTCATCGGTTCTCCAGGTAAGTTCGGTATCGGGACAAGTTTCCCAACCATATTCATTGCAAAGGGTATCAACTATAGTTTTTTCGTTCCATTTTATATAATGCCATATATAGGTGAAATCAAATCTCATCATACAGGTAACTGCATATGCAAAAAGAGTATCCGCCAGAGAACAGTTCAGATAAGCCGGATTAAGTATGTACTCTTTCAGGGCGGAGGCAGCCAGGCGAACCCTTGATTGAAACGGCATCTCGTGCATTACCCCGGAGGGTTCGGAGTTTTTCACTTTTAAAAACCCGAATTTGTACTCAGTAGTTTCCAGCTCATTGCCGCGGCACAATATAATCTTTTTAATATTATATTCCCTTGCTACTTTTGTAACATAATATTCAACCATTTTGTCGCCAGCCATAAAAATGGGCACCATACCCAGGGTTGGTCTTTTTAGCCAGGCCAGTATATTTTTTCTTATATATTTTCGCTTTTTTTCTATATCAGCGGCTATAACAATCTGTTCAACCCCGAGCTTGGATATCATACGGGACTGATTGCGCCTTCCCACATCCGCCACCATACCCCAATCATAGGTGAAGGCTATGGGGTTCATATTCATCTCTTTTTTAAGGTAGTGAAGCGCGTAAGAGCTGTCCCTGCCGCCGCTGAATGAAAGAAGAGAGTCCGGAGATCCGTCCTTTGAACGCAAGGGGTCCAGCATCCTTTGAAGCGCTCTTTTACCCCGCACCCTGATCTTTTTATAATTGCGGCAATAATTACAGACTCCGCCCTCATCAAAATGTATAAACGGCATCGTCTCGGGAAGTATACACCTGCTGCATCTTTTCATATTTAAAGATTTCCTTCCATAATTTCCCGGCCGAAAACTTTTATCTCTCCGGGTAAAACCTTATTCACTGAAAGATTTTCTCTTATAATACGGGAAGAGGCAAGAGTCTTCAGCATAAGCCGCTCAGAGGCAAAAAAAGCGTAGGCGCCACAAGACGAAAATGCAGTATAAAGCGACCCGGTGTTTGTGCCCAAAAAAGTCTCTTTATCATAATGAGAGAATGCGGCAAAAGATACTGCCCCCTCTACCAGCCCCATCACTTTTTCAGCAGCCTCACGGCAGCTTATGCCCTGACTTATATAGCGGTCAACAAGCAAAAAAAATATACGGCTATCAACTTCATCCGGAACCATATCAGGAAAATATTCATTAAATAATTCCCGGCTGTTCAATATTATACCGTTATGAACCCCCGTAACACCCGGGCTCTTTACAGGGCTGTTATTTCTATTTATATCCCTGTTGCCGTTAGTGGCCAGCCTGGCGTGTGTAAGAATAACAGAAGCTCCGTTCTCAGTTAAAAAAACCTCTTCCAGGGATTCCCTCATAAATTTCTTATAGGCCGGTGTTTTAATAAAAGAGGAGGCGCGGAGCCCGGACTTTAATATCCTTTCAAGCCGGGCATTGAAAATTCCGATTCCCGCAGCATCTTTGCCCCTGGATTCGGCCAGCTTAAGCATCTTTTTGCTTAAGGCCGCCATATTTTTTTTATTAAAGCCCGAGCCGGGACTATTTATCATTCCGAAAATTCCACACATAAATTTTATCTTGCTACCTCTTTTAAAACAGTTAAGGCCGAAGCAGGTCGCATATTATAGGCCTTGTTAAATTCCACAAATTCCGCGCACCAGCAGTCAGAGCATCCGCCCCGGGGCAGAGCGGCAAACTCCTTCTCAAAATCACTGCATACCCTGCTCTCATTCTCCTTAACGTAACCCGGCGAATAAACCAGACAGCTTCGCATAAATCCGCCGGGAGTAATATTCATATGAAGTTTTCCGGCTACGCAGGGTATCCGGCGGGGTTTTGGCCACTGCCTTAAAAATTTCAGCCCCGGGATACTGTTAAAAAGCCACCTGTATCCGCTTTTTTTCCTTTCTATTAAATAATCTATGATTTTTTTGTACTCATCTTCATCCGGCGCAGAATAATTTTTTTCTCCTGAGTCCAGCCTGTTCAAGCGGCCCGGCTGAACTGAAAGGGGAATTTTAAGTTCGCGGGACTTATCAAGTATAAAATCTATTGACTTAATATTGCAATTATCCTTAAGCAGGACATATGTAAAATTCAGGCTTATTCCCATCTTTTTTGCAGAAGCCACCCCCCTCATCAAAGCCCTGTATGTTCCCTCTCCCCTTATTAAATCATGTATTTCGGGGGGGCCGTCAAGGCTTAATATTATTTTATCTGAATTTTTTAACTCTTTTATCCTTTCGGAAAGAAGAGTTCCGTTGCTGCTTATCCCCGCGCCCACACCCCTCTTTTTCAGGGAATCAATAAGTAATCCTATATCCTCCCTAATAAGGGGTTCGCCGCCGGATATAAAAACCCAGCCTATTTTTTTACTGTGCAGAAAATCTATAAGCCTTATACTCCCGTTTGTATCCAGCTCTTTTTCTTCTTTTAAATATACGCCGCAATGAGGACAGCTAAGATTACACCTGGAGGTAACAATCCAGGAAGCGGTTACTATGTTATGACTCCCTATACTCTTTGAAAGAAAGATTTTTTTAAGAGATTTAATGATTTTCAGGGCCCTGCTATGGCTGTTTTTTTTCCTCAATTTTTAAATTATCCTTTAAATCGGCGGTACTTTTATATGTCC
>PWQF01000091.1 GCA_003556865.1 Elusimicrobiota bacterium
CCTTAAGCCTATTTTCATAACTGCTTTTGGGGCCGGAAGGGTGCATTTTCTCATAACTTTTATGATGATAAGTCTCCTGGAAAAGTGTATAAGCCCCTATCCCGGTCTCCGACAGCCGCCTGAACTGCACGGGAGAAAGGGGAGGAATTTCAACATTTATTCTTCTTATGGAATTCCCCTTATTATCCTTTACCGAATATACACTCTTTACGGCCTTTAAAAAATAATCAAAAGAGCAGTTAGCCTCATTTTCTCCCATAAGCATTAAAATTCTTTTATGGCCGCGGCTTAAAATCTCTTTTACCTCTTTCTTTATTTCCTGTATACTTAAAGACCTGCGGGGCAGCTTAAGATTATCTGCCCTGAACCCGCAGTAAAGACAGTTGTTGGAACAGTAACTTGATACGTAAAGCGGGGCAAAAAGGACCAGGCGGCTGCCGTAAATTTTATCTTTTATCTGTTTTGCGGTCCGGTAAAGCTTCTCCCGGTCCCGGGAAGAAGAGATATTAATTAAAGCCGCAGCCTCACGCGGGTCAAGGCCCTTAAGCTTGAGGGCCTTACTTAAGATAGCGTCTATATCTAAAGAAGTCTTACCTTTTGCTTCCCGTATAAGGCTCTTTAAATAATTAGTATTTATTATCTCAGTGTTATTCATATAAAAAGCAGGGTTTGTGAAATTATTCACAATTGTACTGGAAACTAATATTAACAAGTTTTAATCTTAAAATCAAATAGCGGGCGTAGAGTACAGGAAAAAATTATCCACTTCACTTTTCTCCAATTTCACGCTGAACTACCCCCTGTAACTGTTAAAATGACTCATTTTCTTGAAATCACTAATAAGATCGGTAATAGCCCCGAACTTTTCAGAAAAGCTCAGAGTTGTGATTTATTTTCGTATTTCCATTTAAAATCAACTTAGCCCTTTATAACATTTTCATTAAATTTGAAGGGTTCTCAATCTGATACTTTAGAGCAAGTTAAATATAATCTTTAAGTTTCTGAAGCGTTTACTCGGGAATTTCGCCTACCTATAAATCAGAGCTCTTTATTTTATAACCCGGATCTCCTTCCTTAACTGAATCAAGATACTTAGATAAATCAAAATAGTAGTACTCCTTATGGAAATCAAAATTATTATGAAGCCGTTCCTGGAAATAATTATTAAACCCCTCAGCAGAAGTGAGTCCATAGATAGTCCTGATCTTAAAATCGGGCGTGTAAGCAAAGGAAGCCTGAACAATAACTGCGTCTCTCCAAAATACATCTATGTATTCAGAGCACAGTTGTAATTCTTCAGGACTATTAAGCTCAATATAACCGCGCTGTGTAAGCAATGCTTTTTGAAAGTTTGCTATATAATTACCAAAATGAATGCTCATTATAGAATGTGCTGAAATAATTACCAGCGCTGAAAACAGCATAGAAAACATCATGTATCTGGGGATTTTATAACTACCGCCAACCCAGAAAGCTACAAGAATTAATGGTACTGATAAAGCTGCCCAAACACGCCCGTAATAAGCAACGTGATAAGTTAAGTATTCATTGGCATTTAATAATAAATAACTTCCAATTATAAAAGATATCAAACTGGATACTAGCATAACTGTCTTTGCTAATTTTAACTTTTCAGATAGGGCAAGCCCTAAAAGATTAATGACACTTATTACCGAAACCAGCCCCAAAAGGGAAAAACCAGAATGATAAAAAATAAATTCTAACCTGTATAAACTGTTTAAGAAAAATCTTAAATTTCTATAATTCGCAGGAAAAGCCGTAAAATATAAACCTACTAACGCAGATAAAGTATACCAAATCGCAAGTATTTTAAAAAAAGAACCTGCACCTTTATGATTGCGAAAATCCCTTTTTAAGCTAACTACTACTAAAATCCAACCCAGAATACCAATATATTCGTGACTGAGCATTAAGGGAAGGCTTATTATAACCAATAATGCTTTTGGAAAAAAAAGTTTGAGTTTTGCAAAATATAAAATGAATAATACTGCCCAAAAATACATTATAAATACTAAAATAGCTGCAACTGGAATCCCTATTCCCAAGCTAACTCCAAAAATAAACTGACTTAGCGGGAAAAGAAACAAGTTCTTTTTATTTTTGGGCAGTACCAGATAGCAACAGATTAAAGAAAAAAAATAAATCCAGTAGTAGCCGATAGATAACAAAAAGGAAGATTTTGCAAAATCTAAATGCCAACCCATTATTGCCCACAATACTATGGGAAAGTAATAGATTGTGTGCATGCTTACTCTGGGCTGTTCCCTAAAGGGAAAAGTTCGGTTGGAAAGAATAGAAAATAAATAATGAGTACCATCCCAGTTAAGACTGGTGTGGTTTAAAGTTTGAATAAATAACAAAAACAATATGCCTAGGGAAAGTATTATAAAAAATATACGTATGGTTTTTTTTGATACTGTCTCTGAAAAAAATTCCGAAATGGATTTGTACATTAGGCTTTTTTTATTTAATAATATATGGTAAATTCATAATCTTCCTGTGACAATTCATTCTTTTTTATATTGTCCACTATAGAAACCTTTTTTTTATTACCCTTTACAGCTCTTGGACAATTATACGATATCCTCCCGGTGAAAAATGCTGTCAGTCTGTTATGAGTTCATATCTTGTGTAATTTTCTTCCCGAATTTCTCTATTAAAAATTTTCTCCATATCTATTAAATGGATATCTCTATCTTAGACAATTTTTATTATATAATATTAATATACATTTTCAACATGAATAATTTGAATACTATATTAATATATGCTAAGATTCTATGGGAAAAGTTATAGAATTATATTTACTTGAATATAAAAACGGAGTTGTTTTATGAGCAATAAAGATAACGATACTATACTGGTGGAAGGTGAAATCACTCACCTTTTTCCAAATACTTTATTTCAGGTCAAACTTGATATCGGCGAAGAGATACTCTGCCACCTTTGCGGCAAGATGAGAAAAATGTATATTAAGCTGGCCATAGGCGACCGGGTAAGAGTAGAAATTTCTAAATATGACCCCAGCAGGGGCAAAATTGTATACCGCTTAAGCGGGACCACTTTTCATAAAAGACCTTACAGAAAAAAATAATTTTTTACTAATAAAATTCCGGACCCCATTCCTGTATAGGGTACTTCTAAAAAATAGCATGGAATGCTTTATGTTAAAACGTTTCGTATTTCAGGAAAATAAGGGTTAATAGCTTTAAAATGATTATTTTAGGCATAAACGGCCTGGGAATATCCCCATCTGCCTCCCTTTTAATAGACGGCAACCTCATAGCCATAGCAGAAGAAGAAAGATTTAACAGGATTAAAGGCTGTCGGGGCGTAATGCCTGAAAAAGCTGTCAGATACTGTCTTAATCAGGCTGAAATCAAGTTAAAAGATGTCAATCATATCGCTTTTTCCTGGAATGCTGATCTTTATAAAGCTTATATGCCCTTCTTTATCTTAAAAACTTATATTCTTAGGGCTCCTAAATTTCAGGGAAGTTCTAATATCTTAAAAATTATAGAAGAACTTTTAAAATATCAGCCGGGCAGAGTAAAAAAGTTAATTTCAGCCATATTCCGCGAAGAAGAACTGAAGGCCGGCCTGCCGCCGGTTTCATTTATTCCCCATCATTTATCTCATGCAGCATGCAGCTATTTCACCTCCGGATACGACAGTGCATATATTCTTACCATAGACGGCAGCGGAGAAGACAAATGCACTACTGTTATGAAGGGAGACGGTACAGATATTAAAGAAATACGCAGCTTTAAAATCCCGGATTCACTGGGATGGTTTTACCAGAGCATAACAGAATATCTGGGTTACAAACCAAACAGGCACGAAGGTAAAATAATGGCTCTTGCCCCCTACGGCACTTATTCGCAAATTATTTCTTCAAAGTTTAAAAAAATTGTTTCCAGCCAGGGAACCGGCAGCTACAGGTATAATGCAAAGTATGGATATATGGGCCGCAGAAAAAATAAAGAAGTCTGCAGCCAACAATTAATTAACCTCCTGGGGAACCCCAGATATGCGGGCGAACCCATTTTGAACCGGCACAAAAGCATTGCCTTCCACTGTCAGGAGCGTCTTGAAAATATTGCTGCAAATATTGTATGCAGTTTGACTGAAAAACCGGACTGGAATGGAAAATTATGCATCTCGGGCGGGGTGGGACTTAACTGTAAAATGAACGGTAGCCTTTCAGAAACAGATAATATTAAAGAAATTTTTATTCCCCCGTTCCCGAATGATTCCGGGGCCTCCCTCGGTGCCGCCCTATACCTTTGCAGTCAAAAAGGTATTGACCCCAGATTTAAACTAGAGCACTCTTACTGGGGCCCTTCATATAGCCGGAATTTAATAAAAAAGGTGCTTAAAAAATATGGACTCTGCTTTTTGGAAGATAATAATATAGAAAAAAGAGTGGCCCGGGAAATAAGCCAGGGTAAAATAGTAGGCAGGTTCCGGGGCAGAATGGAAGCCGGACCGAGAGCGCTGGGGAACCGCAGTATCCTGGCCGATCCGACAAAAGAGTGGATATCTGATTATGTAAATAATAAGATAAAAAAAAGAGAGCCATGGCGGCCGTTTGCTCCTTCTCTTTTATATGAAAAGAGATGCGAATACCTTAAGGGGCGGCAGGACGCCCCCTTTATGGCCCTTTCTTTCCGGGCCAATGAAAATTTGGCCCAAAAGCTTCCGGCAGTGGTTCATATTGATAAAACAACCAGGCCTCATTTTGTCCGTAAAAGCATTAACCCCGGCTACTGGAAAATCATAAACGAATTTAGTAAAATTTCAGGGGAAGCTGCCGTTTTAAATACCTCATTTAATGCTAAAGAAGAACCGATAGTATGTAGTCCGGAAGATGCTGTAAAAACCTTTTTAAGGACCGGACTGGATTATCTTGCTATAGAGAATTTTATGGTGTCTAAAAAGAAAATTTGAATTCTTAAATGGTATAAGTAAATGTGCGGAATTTTTGGCCTGTCAATAAAAGAAATAATAAACAGGCTCTTCTTGCTTTCCGAATCAAGAGTCAAAGAGTCTTCTGGAATAGCAATATATAAAAATAGTGCGGTCAAGAGCTACAGAAAAAATATAAGAGCCCGGAAATTTATAAAAAATAGAAACTATATAGATTTTTGTACAGATTCCTTTAATAAAAAAAACAATTTAAAAAATTCTCTCTGCGGCTATTCCATAATTGCTCACACCCGGCTTTCCACTAATGAACCAATTAATAACTAAAAATTTCATATCCGTAGACCTCGAAGACTGGTATAACACTACATACTTAAAGACATATTACAAACCCGGGGAACATATCCGGACGGATTTAAAAAAATCTTTAAAACTAATCTTAAACCTTTTTGAAAATCAGGAAATAAGAGGAACTTTTTTTGTGCTGGGCTCAATAGCCCGGAAATTCCCCGAAATAATAAAGGATATAAAAAAGAGCGGCCATGAGATTGCTTCCCACGGGTACTCCCACACCCCTTTGTGGGATATGAATCCTGACAGTTTCAGAAACGAAATAAGAAAAACAGATATGATCCTGGATAAGCTAACCGGAAAAAAACCATGCGGCTTCAGAGCCCCCTGTGCTTCCTTAGATAAAAGTACAGCCTGGGCAATTGATGTTCTTGAAGAAGAAGGATATAAGTATGATTCCAGTATTTTTCCGATGAAAACACCTCTTTACGGAGCCCCCGGCGCACCAAAAAATATCTACCGTATTTCATCTGATAATATATATGAAAACAGTAATAAAGGAGTTATTATTGAAGTCCCCTTTACCGTTGCAGAACTCGGCCCCTTAAATATACCCTGCACCGGAGGAATTTACGGCAGATTTCTCCCTGTTTTTTTACTTAAATTTTTCCTGAGGCAGACGGAGAAAAAGAGACCTGTAAACTTTTATTTTCATCCATGGGAAACTATGTCAGCCCCTCCGGTTTTTAATATTTCTTTTGTCAATCGGTTTATTTCTTATTACAATAGCAGTCGTTATCTTAATAAAATTAAAGAAATTATTAAAAGTTTTGATTTTGGCCCCTTTGAGGATTATATAGACTACTATTAATAAAATTATGACGACTGCTTATAAATATACCCGTGAACGGAATTTGAAAAAAATATGTGGGCAGGTTTTGCCTAACGCATCGGATATGATGCTGTTTTTTAAAATAGTGACATCATTGTAACTTTGAATGCGGACGGGCAGCATAACCCGAAAGATATTCCGAAGCTAATAAAAACCATTAAAAAAAA
>PWQF01000143.1 GCA_003556865.1 Elusimicrobiota bacterium
AGTTGATAGAGATACATAATATAAGTAAGAGATACAGCTTCGGTGAGGTTAAGGTTCAGGCCCTTAAGGATGTTTCAGTAAAGATAGGGAGGGGCGAATTTGTGGCCATAACCGGCCCTTCTGGCAGCGGCAAATCCACCCTGATGCATATCATAGGCCTGCTGGATATACCCGACAGCGGCCTATGCCTTCTTCAGGGAGAGGATATATCATCTCTTTCCGGGAAGCAGCTGGCGGCATTGCGCAACAAAAAGATAGGCTTTGTCTTCCAGATGTTTAATCTTTTGCCCCGGATTAACGCTCTTGAAAATGTATCCCTCCCCCTTATTTATTCCGCAAGTAAAAATAGGGAAGGGCAACTGGATCCTCAAAAGATCCTTGAAAGAGTGGGGCTGGGGGGAAGGGTTTCTCATATACCTTCAAAAATGTCCGGGGGGGAGAGGCAGAGAGTGGCTATATCCAGGGCCCTTGTCAACAACCCCAAAATAATACTTGCCGACGAGCCCACGGGTAATCTTGATTCGGTTTCGGCCGAAGAGATAATAAATATTCTCAGGCAGCTCAGCGATTCGGGGATAACCGTGGTAATGGTTACCCATGAAAAGAGGCTGGCTGAAAAAACTGACAGGATAATAGAGCTTTTTGACGGCAGGATCGTCTCCGACAGAAAAATAAGAAATAAAAAACTTCCGGCGGAAGATAACCTCCCCCAAAAAAAATCCTCGGAAAAAAGAAAATTAATTGATTTTTATAAAGTTAAAAATTATTTCATCCAGGCTTTTCGGGGGCTTATGGCAAACAAATCCCGCTCATTTCTTTCAATACTGGGAGTGCTTATAGGTGTGTCTGCGGTGATAGCCATGCTGGCGCTGGGGAGCGGCGCCAGGGAAGATATACAGGAAAGGTTTTCGGCTATGGGGGCAAACCGTTTAAATGTCCGCCCGGGCCACCGCAGGCATCTTTCCTCTACGGCAAATATTCCCCGGTTTACCGTTGAGGATGCCCGTGCAGTAGGAAATATACGTTTTGTGGAGCATGTTGACCCCCGTGTAAGGGGAAATGTTACCGCCATACGGGGAAACCGTAATACGGAGACAAGTTTAACAGGCGCAACCGGGGCCTATAGATATGTAGAGGCAGAAGCCGATAGAGGAAGGTTTTTTACTGAAGAAGAAAATACCGCCAGGGAAAGGGTCGCCCTTATAGGGAAGACCGTTGAAAAGGAGTTGTTTCCCGACAGCAATCCTATGGGTGCCGAGATAAGAATCAACCGGATAAGTTTCAGGGTAATAGGAACTATTCCCGAAAGAGGGGGTACGGGCTGGAGGGACCATGATGATATAATTGTAGTTCCCCTTAACACTGCAATGCACCGGGTGCTGGGAAAACGGTATATTGACTCAATGGAAGTTCAGGTAACCGAAGAGAGGTGGATGGGCTATGTCCATTCAGAAATAATAAATGTTCTCTCCAGGAGACACGGTATTCCCGCCTCTTCCGACGAGGAACTTATAAGAATAAGAGATATGGCCGAGATACAGCAGGCCATGGAGGAGACAGCAGGAACTTTTGCCTGGCTGCTGGGCTCCATTGCCTTCATAAGTTTGATGGTGGGGGGGATAGGGATAATGAACATAATGCTGGTATCTGTTACCGAAAGAACACGGGAGATAGGCCTGCGCAAGGCGGTAGGTGCCGGCGCATCGGATATAAACCTGCAGTTTTTAATAGAGGCAGTCACAATATGCCTTACCGGAGGCTTTGCGGGCATATTAGCCGGCTGGGGGGCATCTCACCTGATATCCAATTTTGCCGGCTGGTCCATGAGGGTAACCGTTGAAGCTGTTCTGCTTGCCTTTCTTTTTTCTGCCGGTGCGGGTATATTCTTCGGCCTTTGGCCTGCCCGCAAAGCGGCAAACCTCAATCCCATAGACGCTCTCCGTTACGAATAAAGGTCTTTTCTTAAATTTTTCAGATAGAGCCGGCCTATTAATTAAGAATATAAAAAACATTTAAATTTATTTAACAAAAACGGGTTTGTCTGTCATACTTTACAGTGTAGGTGAAACTTATAAGAAATTTTAAAAAAGCTGCAATGCTGGAGGGAGTTTCTCACTCTTTCTCCTGCATATTAAAATAAACCATTTTTTTTGTTATAATTAAAATTCTGAGTCAGGAGAATTTTAATTGTGTAATATGAAAAATAGAACCGCTCCCTTTTTTTCGGCTGTGATTCCGGTTTATAACCGCCGGAAGCTTATAAAAAAATCTGTAAATTCGGTGCTTGAACAGAGTTTCCGGGACTTTGAGCTTATAGTTGTTGACGACGGTTCAACCGATGAGACACCTTCGGTGATTAAGGGTTACTCCGATAAACGGGTGCGCTACATAAGAAAGGAAAATTCCGGGCCCGCCGCGGCCAGGAACAGGGGTATAGAGGAGTCCCGGGGGGATTTTATTGCTTTTCTTGATTCCGACGACTGGTGGCTTAAGGATAAGTTGCGGGAAACCTGCCGGGCTCTCAGGGAAAACCCCGGATACCTGATATACCACTCCCAGGAGAGGTGGTACAGGCGCGGGAAATTATTAAACCAGAAGAAGATACATGCCAAGCCCTCAGGATATGTATTCAGCAGGTGCCTTCAGCTCTGCTGTATAAGCATTTCTACTGCCGCTGTAAGTAAAAGCCTTTTTAAAAAGATAGGTTTATTTGACGAGGCTCTGCCGGCCTGTGAGGATTATGACTTCTGGCTGCGGGCATCCCTTAAGTATCCTGTTTATCTTATTGACCGGGTCCTTACTGAAAAAGAGGGGGGTCACGGGGGGCGTCTTTCCGCCAGGCCGGGCCTGGACAGGTTCAGGATAGACTCTATTAAGAAACTTATAAAATCCGGGGATTTAAATGAGAAAGAGAAAAAGCTTGCCTTTGAACATCTTAAAATAAAAAGTAAAATATACGGGCAGGGATGTATTAAAAGAGGAAAAATAAGAGAGGGACGCAGGAATCTTAAACTAGGGGAGGCACTACTATGAGGAAATCCTTGAAAATGGCTAAGTTTCTGCTGCCGGGGGGGGTGCTGGCTGCAGTTTTAATTTTTTTATTTTTTTCCACCTCTATCCTAATGCTGCCAAACTCAGAGGAGGGACAAAATATGGGGAATTCTTTTCAGCTTCCGGAGCCGGTTACGGAGGGAGAGGTATCATTTGAAGAGGCGCTTAACCGGAGAAAATCTATCAGGAGTTTTTCTTCGCGCCCTGTTACCCTTAAGGAAGTTTCACAGCTTCTCTGGGCAGCGGGAGGGCAAAGGGTGGATGCAGTTACCCGCCATTCCCTTACTTATCCCTCGGCCGGAGGGATAAATCCCCTATATTTTTATCTGGCCGCCGGAAATGTGGATGGTCTGGAAGCGGGCCTTTACAGATACCGGGCTTCGGACCATTCCCTGGCTTTAATAAAAGAGGAAGATGTGAGAAGGGATCTGAGCAGGGCCGCCCTGGGCCAGGGTTTTATAGCCGCTGCCCCTTTTTCAATTATCATAACAGCCCAGCCTGATAAGCTTGGCTCCCGTTACGGGGAGAGGGGTGAGGAGAGGTATGTTTATCTGGATGCCGGCCATGCGGGGCAGAATATATATCTGGCGGCAGTTTCCCGGGGGCTTGGAACGGTGGCCGTGGGCGCCTTCAATGACGGCTCTCTTGCCGGTCTGCTGGAGCTTCCCTCTTCCCAAAAGCCTTTATACATATATCCCCTGGGATGGCCGGATAATTAGGGAAGAGGCACCTTAAAGGGTATGAAAGCCCGGGAATCTGAACATAGGAGGGAAATAGAGAAAAATAAGAGGCTTAAAAAAGCCTTTCGACCCATAACTCTCTCGTTTACCGCTAACCTTCTCTTATTTATATTAAAGCTGTGGGCGGGTATGGTTTCGGGCTCTGTAGCTTTGGTTGCCGATGCCTGGCATACCGTATCCGACAGTTTAAGCACCATAGTGGTTTTTGCCGGTTTTAAGGTTACAGCTAAAAAAGCGGATAAGGAACATCCCTACGGCCATGAAATGGGGGAGAAAATAGCGGGAGTTATAGTAGCGGTTCTTTTATTTTTCATCGGGGGTAATTTTTTAATTGATTCAGTCAGGAGACTGGCCCTAAGCGAGGCCGCCCGTTTTGGCCCGGCGGCTGTATGGGTGCTGGCAGTATCAGTGGCGGTTAAAGAAGTACTGGCCCGCTATTCTATATCAACAGCAAGGAAAATAGATTCGGACTCGCTGGCCGGGGACGGATGGCATCACCGCAGCGATGCCTTAAGTTCTCTCTTGATACTGGGGGGGGTAACAGTAGGCAGGAGATGGTGGTGGGTTGACGGGGCGCTGGGTTCTATGGTGGCCCTTATGCTTTTCAGGACGGCCTACGCTCTTCTGAAAAAAAATTCAAGCTACATAATGGGGGAATCCTTAAGCAGCCAAAAAATAAAGGAGATTAAGTATCTGGTCCAGAAAGAGGTTCCGGGCTGCGGTGAGGCCCATCATTTTCATATTCACAGTTACGGAAGCCACTGTGAGATATCCTTTCATATAAGCCTGTCCGGGGACATATCCCTGCGGGAGGCCCACCGCAAGGCCACCCTTATAGAGGAAGCCGTAAGGGAAAAGACAGGGTTTGAACCCACTGTGCATGTTGAACACCACTCCGGCTGCGGCGCTGAAAAAAAGGATTGAAATTTCTTTTAATCAATCCCTATGCCGCTGATTTTGCCTGCTACGACTACTGGCTTAAACCCCTGGGGCTCTTATATATTTCTTCAATTCTTAAGGAAAAAGGCCATGAAGTTCAGCTTATAGATTGCCTTTACCGTTCCGGCAGCGGGAAGAGATACGGCAGGGGCAGCCTTTCCTGCAGCGAGAGAAAAAAACCAGCGGCCTTAAAGAGTATAAATAGAAAATACCGGAACTACGGTATATATGGAGAAAAACTTAATAAAATACTTAAATCCTGTAAGAAGCCTGACCTTATACTTCTTTCTACTTCAATGACCTATTGGTACCCGGCGGCTGCGGAAGTGGCCCGAACCTGCAGGCATATTTTCCCCGGTGCCGGAATTATTGCAGGCGGTACTTATGTCAGCTTATGCCCCGGCCATGCAGAAAAAAATATCGATGCTGATTATTTTTTTAAGGGGGGCTCATTAAAAGAGCTCTTCGCTATTATAAACGAAAAGCCTCTTCAGTTCCCCTGCTGGCCCGCTCCCGACTATTCCCATTACCCCCGTACGGAATATGCCGCGGTAAGGACCTCGGCCGGCTGCAAAAGAGGCTGCCTCTTCTGCGGGATAGACAGGATATGGTGTGACTACTTTAAGCGGTCCCCGGAAAAAATATCTGATGAATTAAAATATTACAGAAGCAGGGGCATAAAGGATACTGTTTTTTATGACGACGCGCTTCTGGCAAATCCTCATCTTTTCTCCAGCCTTGAACCAGTCCGGGGATTTATGAGGTTTCATACCCCCAACGGTTTAAATGTAAAAAAGATAAGTAAAGGCAGGGCCCTGGACTTAAAAAAATTTAATTTTATTTACCCCACCCTTGCCGTGGACAGGATAGGAGAAGAGGGGGGAGGGAAAAATAGTGAATGCTCCGTGGAAGAAGCAGTTGAAAATATGTATAGCGCCGGGTATCATAAGGGAGATATTTGCGCGTATATTATACTGGGTCTGCCCGGTCAGGAGCTCTCTGAAGTGATGAGGGAGTCTCTTTTTCTCCACCGCCTGGGTTTAAAAGTTATACTTGCTGAGTATGCGGTTGTTCCCGGCGCCGGTTATGACAGTTTAATAAAAGATGAAATATTATCTGAGCCGCTGCTGCATAATAATTCAATATTTCCCTGCCTTGAGGAGAGTATGGAGGAAGTTTTTAAGCTGAAAAGGGATATTTCCGCCCTGAACCGGAAGATTTAGCTTTATGAAGCTTGATTTTAACTCTTCTTTTTTATATAGTCAAAACAACTTTTCTGTCACTTTTAAGGCATAACCGGCAATTATGAGACACATACTAAAAAAAATAAATGAATAGAGTTGAACTGGTTTTTATGTTTATGGGGGGGATTGGGCTGTTTTTCTTTGGAATACAGCTCTTATCCGACGGACTTAAAAAGATTTCAGGCGAAAACCTGAAGAAATTTCTTCACAGCGCCACCAAACTTCCGGTAGCCGGGGTTATGGTGGGGGCTCTTGTTACCGTGCTTGTTCAGTCCTCCAGCACAACAACCGTAATGG
>PWQF01000066.1 GCA_003556865.1 Elusimicrobiota bacterium
ACTTCAGAAAATGCAGACCCCTTTTACCCCGGCGGTAAATATGGTTTACGGTTTAAACCGGGCCCTGGATATGATGCTTGAGGAGGGAATGGAAAAGATATGGCAAAGACACCTTAAGCTTGCTTCCTTGATGAGGGAGGGCCTTAAGGAAATGGGTTTTGAGCTTTTTTCAGCCAGCCCTTCAGCCGGAGTTACAGCGGTAAAAGTTCCTGAGGGTATTAACTGCAAAAAAATGCTTGAAAAGCTGGAAGAAGAGGCCCGTATGGTATTTGCCGGCGGACAGGCTCATCTGAAAGGAAAAATATTCCGGGCCGCTCATATGGGATGGTGCTTTGAAAAAGATGTTCGCCTTGCCCTGGAAACTATAAAAAAATTTAAAGATTCCGCCTGAAAATAAAAATAAACTTCTGCGGTATTCCTCCCGGTGCTTGACATAAATTCAAATTTTTTATAAGGTTATATTAAGTTGTGTAATCGTTTACATGAAAGGAAGAACAAATGTATATTACCATAAAAGATATAGCCAGAAAAGCTGATACCTCTGTTGCCACTGTTTCCAGGGTGCTTAATAACTCTTCAAAGGTGGCTCCGGAGACCAGGGAGAGAATACTGGCCGTATTAAAGGAGTTTAATTATAAGCCGAACCAGATTGCCAAGGGCCTGGTAAAGGGGCGCTCCAATACCATTTCCCTCATAACTCCCACAAGCGACAACTTTTTTAACGCTTTCTATTTCAGAGAGGTGTTTCTGGGTATAAACCGGGCCGCGGAAAATGCGGGCTACAATATAATGGTAGACCCCTCCAGCCGGCGCATAAATGAGAGTATCAGGGGTCGCTTTCCCATAGACGGGTGCGTCCTGGTATCCCCGGCCAAGGACGATCCTCTTTTAAAACATATAGAAGAAGAAAATATCCCCGCCCTGCTGATAAATACAAGATCTCCTAAAATAAGCTGGGTAGATCTGGATAATATCTCTTCTGCCTGTGAGGTGGTAAAACATCTTATAGGCCTGGGCCACCGGGAAATAGCCGTGGTTAAGGGAAAAGAGAATGTTCAGAATTCCTCGGACCGGTTTAAAGGTTATTTAAAGGCGCTTAAGGAGCACGGAATTAAGTTTAATGAAGATTATGCCATTACGGGGGATTTTTTTGAGGAAAAAGCTTACCTGGAAACTAAAAAGAAATTTTCCAGGATAAAAAAGGCTACTGCCGTATTTGCCTGTAACGACAATATGGCCCTGGGAGTAATAAGGGCCCTTGAGGAGAAAGGTTTATCTGTTCCTTCGGATGTTTCCGTGGCGGGTTTTGATGATATTAACCTGGCCTCTTATTTCTCGCCGCCGCTGACAACGGTGAGGCAGCCTTTTTATATGATGGGTATTGCAGGGGTAAGAACCCTGGTTCAGCAGATTGAGGGGGAAATACCCGCACATTCAGGTCGGGAATTTCACGGGGAAGTTATTGTAAGGGCATCTACGGCTGCCCGGTAAAAAATCAAGTAAATGTTAAGTAAAAAGGAGAGGAAAATGAAAAATTTTAAATGGATCTGTGCTTTAATCTGTATTGCCGCTTTCAGCGGTTGCCAGAAAGGGGCTCTGGTGGAGCAAATTCCATCCGATGCGCTTTTGGTGGAGGATTTTGACGCGGGAATGCCGCCTAACTATCTGGGCGGTGATTACGGCGCCTGGGATAGTGCTCCCGATGACCCTTCGCAGAGCGCAGAAATCTTTTTTGATAATAATATCAGGATGGGAGATGGCGGATACTCTCTTAAGATAGAATATGATGTTGATTCAACCAATCCGGCTTTTAACGGATTATGGATGAAGATGGAGGGGGAAAGTTTTGAGCCCTATGAGCATATTGTTTTCTGGATAAAAGGGGATTCCGATGCCGGATTTACGGAAAGACTTCGTTTAGAGTTAAAAAACAGCGCCGGCGAGACAGGCAGTTATGTCTTATCCGGAATAACTGATGAATGGCAGGAGATAAGAGTGCCTCTGAGAAACTTCAGGGGGGTCAGAGACCTTTCAGAGGTGGATGAGCTGGTTTTTATTTTTGAGGATGCCTTTGTTACCCAAAAGAAAGGTGCCGTAAATATAGATAATATTTATCTGGATTAAACCCGGGTCTGTCAGTTAAGATCAGAAGGTAAGCTTTTCAGGGGGAAGGTTCTGTAGGGGTAAGGATTTAAGATATAAATCATGAAAACTGAAACTATAAAAATTCATATAAGAAGAACATTTTTTCTTTTTACTTTCTGCCTTTTCTCTTTCACCCTTATCAGCGGAAAGTATGAGGATTTTGCGCAGGACGAAAAAGGCCGGTTTATAGTTGAAGATGATTATATAAGGGATAAGGTGCAGATACCCCCTGGAAAAATGGTTGTGCTTGAAAAGTATACCGTTCAGCCCGGGGACTGGCTCTCCCGGATTGCTGCCCGTCATTATCATGACCCCGCGATCTGGAAAGAGGTTATTATGCACTATAACAGCGATATTGAAAATCCGGACCTTATTTATCCGGGTGACCGGTTTATGCTTCCCATGATAGTTGAGGCCCCGCCCGTGGAAACTGCAGAAAAAGAAGTTGAGGATGTTTCAGAACCCGTAAAAGAGATTGATACTCACCCCGGTGCTGTTATGATCGCAAACTTTAATTCCGGAAAGATGATTAATATGAAGGGTGGTGAATTCGGAGCCTGGGATAAGGATGCTATGGATGAAACCCAGTCCTGCGAGATAGAGTTTTCTCCTGAGACCAGGCCGGGTAGCGGGGGCTATTCCCTTAAAGTAATTTATGATGTGGATTCACCGAATCCTGCTTATAACGGGGTCTGGATGAAGCTTAACGGAATGGATTTCAGGGAGCGCAGGGGGCTCCACTTCTGGATAAAGGGCGACAGCCTGGCCGGGTTTACGGATATTTTTAAGGTTGAACTGAAAAATAAAAAAGGGGAGACCGGAAGCTATATGGTATGGGGGGTTGAACCCCGGTGGCAGAAAAAAACTGTTCCTTTTTCCCGGCTCAGGGGAATTAGCGACTTTTCCCAAATGGATGAGCTTATTATTGTGTTTGAGGATAATGTGGCCTCTCCTAAGTCCGGCATCTTATATATAGACGATATACATATCAGGTAATAATTCCACCTATTAAAAGAGGGATATTATTAATGAAAATTTCAGCATATTTAATTACAATTCTAATATTTTCCTTTGCAAATTTAAATGCAGGGAAAACTCTTCTTATTGATGATTTTGAAACCGGCCGGCTTGAAAATCGCCTGGGGGGGGAGGCACGCTCCTGGGAGGCGGAACAGATTAATGACCGTGAATGGCTGAATATCTCATTTAAAAAAGACCGCAGGAAGGGCAGAGATACCCGTGTTCTTAAGCTGGAGTATAAAGTAACAGAAGAGACCTTTAACGGCTACTATTCCCGCCTGATGGGAATTGACGGCAGGCTTTATTCCGGACTCAGCTTTTATGTTAGGGGAGGGGAAGATTATCCTGACAGGTTTAAGGTGGAAATAAAAAACAGCAGGGAAGAAAGCGGCGGATTTTATGTTACGGATCTAGAAAAGAGCTGGAAAAAGGTAAAAATCCCTTTTAAAAGCTTCAGGGGTATAAGCAGTTTCAGTGAACTGGATGAGCTTATTATAATGTTTGAGGGAAGCGTCCTGGGGAATGATGCCGGCACCATTTACCTGGATCAGGTTCAGTTATATGCTTCAGAAAGCCTGACTGTCCCATTTAGAGGGGAGGAAAAAGAAGTTGTTCCCTCCCGGCAGACAGTTAAGGATATACTTGACTATAATGACGATCAGTTCCTGGATTGCCTGTCCCGGGTGACTTTTAATTATTTCTGGGAAAATGCCCATCCCGTTACCGGGTTTATCAGAGACCGAAGCAGGGAAGATACCCCTTCAAGCATTGCTGCTACAGGCTTTGGTCTGGCCTCAATATGCATAGCCGATGAGCGGGGGTGGATAGAAACTGGCCGGGCCCGCCAAAGAGTCCTTAAAACTGTTAAGGCAATGAGGGATCTGGCGGAGAGACACCAGGGATACTATTATCATTTTATTAATATGGAAGATGGCGCCAGGGCTTGGGAAAGCGAACTTTCATCAATAGATACGGCCCTTTTTCTGGGGGGGGCAATTACCGCCGGCCAGTATTACGGGGGTGAAATAAAAGAAATTGTCCGGGAAATTTATGAAAAAGTAAACTGGCCCTTTATGATGGATGCTGAAACAGAAACCCTTTATATGGGCTGGGACCCTGAAGGGGGGTTTGAAGATTATCTCCGCTGGGACACCTACAGCGAGCATACAATTTTATATCTTCTGGGCCTGGGTTCCCCCACCTATCCCCTGCCCTCAGAATCCTGGCATGCTTTCCGGCGGCCTGTAAAAAAATATGAGGGTGTCAAATATATATATTGCAGAGGGGAATCGCTTTTTGTCTACCACTTTTCCCATGCTTTTTTTGATTTTCGGGAAAAACATGACCGCTATGCCGATTACTGGATAAACTCTCTTAAGGCTACCAGGGTAAACCGTCTTTTTGCCAAAAACCAGTCTCACAGGTACCGCACCTATGAAGAATGTTTCTGGGGACTTTCGGCCGGTGACGGTCCGGACGGATACCGGGCTTTCGGGGCCACCCATTTCACACATAACGGTACCGTGGCGCCATATTCGGTGGGGGCATCTGTTCCTTTTATTCCCGAAAATTCCATAGAGACCTTAAGAAGAATGATTGCACTTTACGGGTACAGGATATGGGACCCCGAGTTCGGATTTGTTTCTACTTTTAATTTAGACAGAAACTGGTTTGCTTCCGACCAGATAGGAATTGACCTGGGAATTATGCTTTTAATGATTGAAAATTACAGGACAGGTTTAATATGGGAATATTTTATGAAGAGCCCCTTTGCCCAAAAAGCTATGGAAAGAGCCGGTTTTAAGGATGGGACAAAAAAAGATCCGGCTCCTTTTCTTTTAAAAGAAGACCTGCTTGAATACGATGTTAAAACTTATCGGGCAGCCAGGGTTGACTCAGCAGAGGAAATATCCGAAGAAAATTTCACTTATATTAATATTCCAGAAGGGATTGAGTACGGTTTTGTAAGTTCGCCCCGGGATCTTTCCGCCGAATTTGCCCTGGCCTATAACCAGCAGTGGCTTTTTCTTCAGGTTAATGTGACTGACGATATTATTATAACCGATAAGCCGCCCCGCCTGCTTTATGAAGATGACAGTGTGGAACTGTTTATAAGTCCTGACGGTATTCTGCATTGGGGACGCCGGGATCATTTTCAGATAGGATTTGCCCCCTCCGGTCCGGATGGGGAGCCCATTAAATATTCCTTTTTCCAGGATGAGGATCCGGGGGATAAAATCAGCGTTGAATCTGAAATTTTTGACGGGGGCTACCAAATAAATGCTGCTATATCCTGGGATTACCTGGGAATCGTACCGGAAGAAGGCAAAAGGGTGGGTATGTCTGTTGCCGTTCATGATAGAGACTATATTGATGAGGACAGGGGGACCAAGATAAACTGGTCGTTTGAAGAGGGCCCCACAGGTATAATGCTGGGGGAAATGATACTTGATTAAATTAAAACAGCTTAAAATTCCGGTAATATTCAGCTTTTTGCTGCTGTTTTCAACTCTTTTTTGCCGCGCTTCTGAAATAAAGGTCTTTGATACTATGCAGCCCTACTGGGGTCTTGCCACATCAACGCCTGCTATGAAGGCTGAATATATAAAGGAATGGTCGCCGGCAGATGGGCTGGAATATGATTTTAATTATGACCGGACAGGCGCCGGGTGGCTCTCAGTATATAAGGAGCTGGGGGGCTATGCCGATTTTTCCGCCGGGGACTCTATAAGTTTCTGGTTTAACGCAGCCGGAGAAAAAAACGGGATAAATTTAAGGTTAATTGACATCAAGGGAAATGTTTTTGAAAGAAAGTTAAGTGGAGTTACTTCAGTTGAGGGGTGGAGAGAGTTTGTGGTCCCCTTTAAAGCAATGAAGGACTTGGGATGGGGCGGGGATGGCGACCTGGATATAAAGAACATATACGAGATGAAGCTTGAACTGGATAAGGATAATGGGGGAACAGGCAGTATCTTTTTGGATTCAGTCAGGGTTTATCAGCTGCAGACAGATACTTCTCGTACCTTAAGCAGTTTTGATTTTGTAAGTTCCCCCGGGTCGGACCTGAAGGCTGTCATAAGTAGCGGTTATGGTTGACCCCC
>PWQF01000119.1 GCA_003556865.1 Elusimicrobiota bacterium
CCCTGATAGGGAAAGACCTTATCTCGGTTTCCCTGGGCCAGTCCCTGGCAGCGGTCCTGCTGGTGGGGGCGGGTATCTATATTATTACCGGTGACTGGGTTTTTTCACTTGCCCTCTCATCCATACCGGCAGCCACCTCTCCCACTTCAGTAATAATGGCGGTAAGGGAGATGAAGGCCAAGGGGCGGTTCCCGGAAATGCTTATGGGGTCGGTAGCTTTATCTGATTTATGGACGCTGGTTATTTTTGCTTTAATTCTTGCCGTGATAAGGGGGGTCGGAGCCCCCTCTTCCGGGAATATGGCTTTTCACCTGGGCAGCGGGGTTGTTGAAATAAGCGGGGCGGTTTTTTTGGGTCTGGCAATGGGATGGCTTCTCTCTCTTTTTTCCGCTGCCATATCCCACAGCTCCCAGCTTATGATTCTTACCCTGGGTTTTATACTCTTTAATACCGGTGCGGCTGTTTACCTGGGCCTCTCCTCGCTTTTATCCGCTATGGCCATGTCCGCGGCAGTAAGCAATTTAAATCCTTCCAGCTTTAAGTTTTTTAACTCCATACGATCGGTGGATTCCCCTCTTTATCTTCTTTTTTTTGTTCTGGCCGGGGCAAAACTTCAGCTGGAGGGTTTAACTGCCCTGGGGCTGATAGGGTCGGCTTATATTTTTTTCCGGATGGCCGGCAAGATAGCCGGCTCCTATGCCGGCTGTCTTATTGCCGATCTTCCGGCATCCATAAGGCGTAATATGGGGATAGCCCTTGCTCCCCAGGCAGGTGTGGCGCTGGGTCTTGCAGTTATACTGGCCTCTGTTTATCCGGATCCCGAAAAAGGAAAAATCATACTTTCTGTTATAGTCGGGAGTACTGTTATTTTTGAAATGCTGGGCCCCTTTTTAACCCGCTACGCAATATCCAGGGCGTCCGAAAACCGGTGAAAAGGTTACTTATTTTTGACAGGACTGCTTATATTTTATACTAAAGTTAAGGAGATTGTGACTGGTTTCACAGATGTACAATAAACATATTGTAGAAAGACTTATTATTTATAACCGGGTACTTAAAGAGCTCAGCCGCGCCGGAATAAAGAGAGTTACCTCGGCAATGCTTGCAGAAAAGCTTTCCAAGACCTCCAGCCAGATAAGAAGGGATTTTTCAGAGGTGGGAAAAAAAGGAAAACCCGGGGTGGGCTACAATGTTGAAGAACTGGTGCAGGCGCTTGACAGGGATCTTGGTCTGAACAGGAAATGGGGGGTAGCCCTGGTGGGGGCAGGGAACCTGGGTCGGGCCCTTTTTTATTATCCGGGTTTTAAAAAAGAGGGTTTTGAGTTCAGGGCGGTTTTTGATTCCGACCCTTCCAAGGTGGGTAAAGTCTGGAGCGGGATAAGGATAGCCTCTACCCGGGATTTTAAAAAAAAGATTAAGAAAAAAAATATAGAGATAGGGATTATTGCAGTTCCTGCCTCCGGGGCCCCGGAAGTTGCAAAAGGAATTATAGGTGCGGGAGTAAAGGCCCTGCTTAACTTTGCCCCTGTTACGCTGGACCTTCCCTCTGATATTTATCTGCGGTATGCGGACCTGGCCATGGATATGGAAAACCTTTCCTGCTATCTCAGCGAGAAGAAGAAAATATGAAAGGGAGGATAGCATCTGAAGATTTCAACAGGGCACTTACCCTCTGGTCCGGGGATGCTTCTCTTTTTCTCCCCGGCCCTTCCGGGTTTATGGAGGAATTTTCCCCGGAATTAGAATACGATCTTGAAAAAGTCCCGGTCTGGGGGGGTATAAAAGAGTTTGTTTATCCCCAGAGGGGAATAGTTGCGGGGGAAGAGAAAAAAGAGATATGCCCGGTTATACTGGCAGGGATAAGAAACTGTGATTTAACGGCCCTGAACAGGGTCTTTGATGAAATATTTTTAAGGAGAGAGCCCCAGGATACTGTTTACAGGGCCATGAGAGAATCTCTGACCCTGGTTTCAGTTGACTGCATTTCTCCCGCCCCCACCTGTTTCTGTGCAGGGGTTGGCGGTTCTCCCTACAGCAGCGGCGGGTCGGACCTTAATCTTTCCCCCGTAAAGGGGGGCTTCATTGCGGAATCTTTTTCCCCCGCCGGAGAAAAACTGCTTAAATCCATTGAATTAAGAGAAGTTAGCGGGGAAGATGAAAAAAATTACGGGCAGAGAAAAGAGCAGGCTCTTAAAGCCCTTAAACTTAACTTTAACCTTGATTATAAAAAAGACTCTTTTAAAAAAAAGATAAAGGAGAACGACGGGGAGGAGTACTGGCAGCAGAAAGGTGAAACCTGTATGCAGTGCGGCGGCTGTAATTTTTCCTGTCCCACCTGTTACTGTAATATTTTAAGCGAGCTCTCTGATTATAAAAAACCCCTTAAGGCACTTCAGTGGGACTCCTGCCAGTATCCCGGTTACGCCCGGGTGGCCGGAGGTTCTACTCCCCGGCCCCGCCTCTGGCAGGGCTTCAGGCACAGGTACCTTTGCAAATTTAATCTTATGCAGGGGGAGTTTAATACTCCGGGCTGCACGGGCTGCGGAAGATGCATAATAACATGTCCGGGAAAAATAGATATGAGGGATACCGTTAAGGGTCTTTATGAATAAAAAAATCATAAAAGAGATACCTCCCGAAAAGAATCCCTATACACCCTCCCGGGCTGTAATTAAGGAAATAATAGATGAAACCGGCTCCATAAAGACTTTTAACCTTGAACTGGAAAAAGAGCTGGAATTTTCAACCGGCCAGTTTATTCAGCTAACAATACCAGGAGCCGGCGAATGCCCGTTTACTCCCTCATCCACCCCCGGAAAAACTAAAAATATAGATGTTACTGTAATGAAAGCCGGGGCGGCAACAGAAATACTTCATTCTAAAAAAAAGGGTTCCGTCCTGTGGGTGCGGGGCCCTTACGGTAACGGGTTTCCCCTGGATGAGCTCAGGGACAGGGAGCTTTTAATAGTGGGGGGGGGATGCGGTATGGCCCCTCTCAGGTCCCTGGTTCACGAAATAATTTCTGACAGGAACAGGTATCCCCGGGTGATTATGCTTTTCGGTTGCCGCACTCCCCGGGATATGCTTTACAAGGAGGGGGTCGGTCAGTGGGAAGAGGAGTTTGAGCTTCATAAAACAGCAGATAAGGCCTCCCCGGACTGGGAGGGAAAAGAAGGGGTGGTCACCGGACTTTTTAAGGATATAAAAGAAAATTTCTCTAAATGTGCCGCGGTAGTGGTCGGCCCGCCGGTAATGATGAAGTTTGCCTCCCTGGAGCTTTCAAAAATGGGTATGGATGACGAAAATATTATAGTTTCCCTGGAAAAAAATATGAGCTGCGGCTTCGGAAAATGCCGTCACTGCCTGGTGGGGCCTTATTATGTCTGCAAGGACGGCCCGGTCTTTAAATACTCACAGGTAAAGGATTTACCTAATGTCTGGGACTGATTTTCTTTTAATAGACCTGGATAAGTGTTTCGGGTGCAGCCGCTGCGCTGATACCGTTCCCGGCATCTACAGGGTAATAGAGGATGGTATAAGAAAGCTTATATGCCGCCGCTGCCAGAACCCTCCCTGCGTGGCGGCCTGCCCGGTGGAAGCCCTGGAAAAACCCGGGGAGGGTGATCTAAAACGGCATACTTTTATCTGTGTCTCCTGCAAGCAGTGTGCCAGCGCCTGCCCCGTAGGAGCCAACCCCCCCGCTATCCTCTCATATAAGAATTACCCCCTGCACGGGATTGATTTTCAAAGGTGCCTGAGGGTATGCAGAAAAGGGGCAGTTCAGATAAAAGATAAAATCCCCCCCGAATATACTCCCTGGGGAAAATCTTTTGCTTTTAAGGCCCGGGAGTGGAGAAAATGATTCTGCTGGAATATTTGGTTTATCCCGGGATGGTTTTTATTATTATAATCTCTTTTGCTGTTTCATGGATAGACCGGAAAGTCAGTGCCCTGGTTCAGTGGAGAGTGGGGCCTCCCCCCCTGCAGCCTTTTTATGATTTTATGAAGCTTATGAAAAAAGAGACCCTTGTTCCTGAAGGGGCAAACCTTGCGGTTTACCTTATTTCCCCCGCTTTTTCTTTTGCCTCCATAGCCCTGGTCTTTCTTATACTTTACCGCACCAATCTTACGGCCTCCGCTTTTATAGGGGATATTTTTGTGGTGGTATATCTTCTTATCATACCGGTCCTTTCCTTTATAATGGCCGGGGCCTCTTCTGCAAACCCCCTGGCGTCTCTGGGAGCCTCCAGGGAAATGAAAATGGCCTTATCCTATGAGCTGCCTTTTATATTGGCACTGGGGGCTTTAATAATAAATACGGGAGGAAGCCCGGATTTAGGTCATATAATCAGTTACCAGCGCTTATACGGCCCAGCGCTGAACTCGTTTTCCGGGATACTCTCCTTCCTGGTTCTGATAATATGTTTCCAGGCTAAAATGATGCAGGTCCCTTTTGACATATCTGAAGCGGAGCAGGAGATAATGGGCGGGACGCTTATAGAGTATTCCGGCCCCCCGCTGGCTTTTTTTATTCTTTCCCGCTGGGCCCTTATGGCGCTCCTTCCCTTTATGGCGGTAATTCTTTTCTGGGGAGGGATAGCAACTTTTCCCGGACTGCTTAAATATATAGGGGTACTGGTTATTTTTATATTAATAAAAAATACCAACCCCCGTCTCCGTATTAATCAGACCCTCAGGCTTTTCTGGGGTCCGGTTACTGCGGTTGCGGCTTTAAGCGCGGTTCTGGCAGCGGCGGGACTATGATATCCGGAAAGATCGGAAAATCAATATGGCTTTACCATTTCGGGGCGGCATCCTGCAACAACTGCGATATAGAGATACTGGATACCCTCACCCCCCGTTTTGACGCCGAAAGACTGGGAATAAAGCTTATAGGCAGCATACGCCACGCCGACTGCATGCTTGTTACCGGGGTGGTAAACAGCAGGAGCCTGCCCCGTCTCAAGGAAATCTATTCCCAGGCCCCCCGTCCCTTTTACGTGGCGGCGGTAGGGACCTGTTCCCTGGCAACGGGAATTTTTAAGGGTTCATATAATGTGGAAGGCCCGGTGGACAGGCATATACCGGTAGATGTGTATATACCCGGCTGCCCCCCGCGGCCGGAAGTAATTATATCGGCAATGATTAAGTTAATTGAAAAGATTGAAGGGGAAAAGAAAAAAGGTATAAATAAATCATGAAGGAAATTTTAGAACTGATAAAAAAGAAGCTGGGCAAAAATATAATAGAGATAAAGCAGCCCCGGAAAAAGAGGGTTTACATAGAGATAAAAAGAGAAGCCCTGAGGCCGGCGGCCGACTTTCTTTTTAATTCCCTTAAATGCCGATTCTCA
Organism: Elusimicrobiota bacterium; assembly: GCA_003556865.1. Next base: position 5,354 of record PWQF01000119.1, read on the forward strand.
ACTGCATCGGGAATAGATGAAAAAGATTTTTTTGAAATATTATATCATTTTTCCCTTGACCCTAAGGGCCTCTTTATAAACCTGAGGGTAAAAACAGATAAGGATAGGCCTGAGGTGGAAACTGTTGCAGATATTATTAAGGGTGCCCGCTGGATCGAGAGGGAGATGCATGAACTGATGGGCGTGGGCTTTAAGGGAAGGGAGGATTTAAAAAACCTTCTTTTATCTTCGGATTATAGGGGTCCCGCGCATCCGCTGAGGAAAAAATGAGCGGTAAAGATAAAGAAAATAATATAACTGAAATACCCATAGGACCTTATCATCCTTTACAGGAAGAGCCGGAGTTTTTCCGGCTCCGGGTTGAGGGTGAGAAGGTGGTGGGACTGGATATAGAAATCGGCTACAATCACAGGGGTATTGAAAAACTGGCTGAAACCAAGCATTACGACCAGGTTCTTTTTCTTGTTGAAAGGATATGCGGCATATGCTCTACATCACATCCCTTTGCCTATGTAAATGCAATAGAGGAGATCTGCGGACTGGATATACCCGAACGGGCAAAATATATAAGAAGTATTGTCGGAGAGATGGAAAGAATACATTCCCATCTTCTCTGGCTGGGCCTGGCCGGCCATTTCCTGGGTTATAATACAGTATGGATGTGGTGCTGGAAATACAGGGAGCCCCTCCTGGAGCTCTGTGAAAAGATATTCGGCAACCGCCAGCACTATGCTATGATGAAGATCGGGGGGGTAAGAAGGGATATCAGCGATGAGCAGGCAAAAGAACTTAAAAAAGGTGTGGATGAACTGCTTCCCAAGCTGGATATGCTGACAAAAGCCATAGAAGATGATCCCCTTCTGCGGGCCCGGCTTAAGATTGCCGGTACTCTTCCCCGC
>PWQF01000223.1 GCA_003556865.1 Elusimicrobiota bacterium
CATATTTCCACCGGCACCGTTCCCCTGGTATATATGCAGAATTCAGGCATAGGCAACGCGGTTAACCCCATACTTTCCCTGGCCCACAGCCGGGTCTATTCCATCCCCCTGATTCTTTTGATAGGGTGGAGGGGAATGCCGGGAACCCGGGACGAACCCCAGCATAAAAAACAGGGAGAGGTTCAGAACAGCCTGCTTCAAGCAATGGGGATACCCTTTAAGGTGCTGGAGCCCGGCACTGAAAATATTTTTAAGTTTACAGAAGATACAGTTAAGGAAGCCGTCCAGAGAAGCGCTCCGGTTGCGGTGGTAGTTCCTCCGGGCACTTTTGCTCCCTATAAGATTTCTGAAAAAGAGGGAACTTCTTATGAAATGAGCCGTGAGGAGGCCATAGAAACAGTTATACCTCTTCTGGACCCGGAAGACATAGTTGTTTCCACTACCGGCAAAACCTCCCGGGAGCTTTACGAGCTGAGACAGAGATGCGGGGCCGGCTGCTGCCGGGACTTTCTTACCGTGGGCTCAATGGGTCATACATCCCAGATAGCCCTGGGCATATCCCTTAACTCCCCGGGAAGGGTAATATGCCTGGACGGCGACGGTTCAGCTATAATGCATATGGGATCTTTGGCTGTTAACGGCTGCCGGGGATGCGGGAACCTTATTCACATAGTTTTAAATAACGGCGCCCACGATTCGGTGGGGGGGCAGCCCACGGCCGGTTTTGAGATAGATTTTGTAAAGGTAGCCCTTGCTCTTAATTACCGTAAAGCCTTACGGGCTGAAACAAAAGATCAGCTTTCAGGGGCAATGAAAGAGCTTCTTGATTCTACCGGTCCTTCTTTCCTGGAGGTCAGGGTAAGCAAGGGTGCCCGTTCGGACCTGGGACGCCCCGCCTCTCCCCCTGCCCGGAATAAAAAAGATCTTATGAGCTTCCTGGCCGGTTGCCGCAAAAAAAGCAAATAAAAGTTTTTTTAAATGAAACTTTTTTCCTCTTTTAAAAGTATCGGGGGAAGAAAAGAGACTGTGGCCCGCGCCTCGGTGCTTATGGTGGCTGCTAACATTCTTTTGTATTCCGCCGGTCTGATAAAGGAAGTGCTGGCCGCAAAAATTTTCGGCATAGGAGCGGCTATGGACGCTTTTAAGGCAGCTCTGGCGCCAGCCCTTATGGTTAACTTTGTTTTTCTTGCCACCTTTGCAGCGGTTTTTATCCCCCGTTTTGTTAAACTGAAAAAGAGTTTCGGTATAGAGAAAGCAAATATATTTGCCACAGCTGTAATTAAAAAACTGCTCCCTTTTCTGTTAGTTATATCCGTGCTCTTTTTTCTTGCCGCACCCATTATAATAAAATACGGTTATAGGGGACTTCAGCCTGGAGTTTCTGATATAGCTGTGGGTATTTTAAGGCTTTTATCCTTTGCTGTTTTTGCGGGTATCTGTGCCGGACTTTTTACGGAAATACTTAATGCCCTGGAACATTTTTCTATTCCTGCTTTCTCTAATTCTTTTGTTTCTATTTTCACCATAATATTTCTTCTTACCATTACCCACAGGTACGGCATATACGTTATGGTATTCGGGGTTTTTTCGGGATATATTCTTCAGTTTATTATTCTTCTTCCCATTGCCTCTGAAAAAGGGTTCACTTTTATGAAAAATCCGCCGGATACGGAAATCCTTAAAGATTTTTTCCGTCCGGCCCTGATATTTTTAGCTGCCTTAGTGGCTCAGCATTCTACTTTTGTAGTTGACAGCTTTATGGCTTCCTGGGCCGGCCCGGGTAATGTAGCTGTTCTGGGGTATTCCATTTCACTGGCCACTGTACCCGTTGTTATTTTCGGCTCTTCTCTTGCCCGCGCTCTTTTTCCCTACTATTCATCCCGGGTTGCGGATAAGGACAGGCAGGGTATGGGAAAGACCACTTCGGGGGTTCTTAGAATTTCGGCTCTCATATTTTTTCCTCTCACCGCTTTAGCCCTGGCCCTGGCCGGACCTGCGGTAGAGGTTATTTATATGCGGGGTGCTTTCGGTGTCCGGGCCGCCCGCCTGACGGCTGCAGCCTTCTCTTTTTATGCTCCTGTATTCTTTTTCTTCAGCGGCCAGTTGATTATGACACGGGTTTTCTTATCAATGGGAAATATGAAGTTCCTTTTAAAGGCATCACTGCTTCAGGTGGTTCTTAATATAGTTTTCAACCTCTTTTTTATGAGAGTAATAGATCCTCCCGTAGCCGGCATAGCCCTTTCAACTTCAGCGGTATTTTTAATTCTCTTCTTTTATTTTCTGCGGCGCCTGGCATTGCTGGGCATAAATATTAACTTAGAAGAGCTTGGCTCCAGTTCCCTTAAATCTTTTATCGCCGCCCTGGGAACGGGTTTTACGGCCTGGTTTTTAAGAAGGGCCTTTTCGGGTTTTTATGCTGCCGCCGGCCTGGGTGGCAAAATATCTGTTATTATATTCTGCTCCCTTGCAGGTCTGGCTATCTTTTTAATCCTCCTGTTAATATTAAAAAGCCCGGAACTGAAAAAAATATCTCTTTACGCGGGTAAAGGCAGCGGAGAGATATAATAAATTCTCTTACCATTTTTTAAAAATAAGGCCTGCCTGAAAAATTGAGATTTTTTTTTTAACAAGTAAGATAATAAAAAACCTAAATAAAGAATAAAAGAATATGAATGAAATAAAAAAAGGATTTGTCTTATGGTTTACGGGTCTTCCCTGTTCGGGCAAGACCACCATTGCCGATAATGTTGCCGGAATATTAAGGAAAAAAGGCCTGAAGATAGAACGTTTGGACGGCGACATAGTAAGGGAATCACTTTCTTCTGACCTGGGTTTTTCCAGGGAAGATAGGGATGAGAATATACGAAGAGTTATTTTTGTGTCCCGGCTTCTTTCAAGGAACGGGGTGGGGGTAATAACTTCTTTTGTTTCCCCCTACCGCTCGACCCGGCAGAGGGCCAGGGAAGAGACGACAAACTTTATCGAGGCTTTTACATATGCTCCGCTCCGGGTCTGTATCAGCCGGGACGTCAAGGGAATGTATGAAAAGGCCCGCAAAGGTGAAATAGAAAATTTCACGGGGGTATCCGATCCCTACCAGGAACCCCGCAACCCCGATATTTTCATTAATACCGAGAAGGAGAGCCTAGAGGAGAGCAGCAGCAGGGTAATCAGCTATCTTGAGCTTAAAGGGTATATAAACCCTGCCGCCCCAGGCCGGCCCGGTAACCGGAGAATGTTATGAGCAAAGGGTATAAGGTATCATATCTTCAAGCCCTGGAATCTGAAACTATTCATATAATGAGGGAGGTTTTTGCCGAATTTGAGAAACCGGTCCTTCTTTATTCCATAGGCAAGGATTCCAGCTGCCTGCTGCGCCTGGCCCAAAAGGCCTTTCACCCGGGAAAAATACCTTTCCCGCTGCTTCACGTGGACACCTCATACAAGATAGAGGAAATGATTAAGTTCAGGGGTCAAATACCCCAAAAGGAAAATGTTAATCTGATAGTTCACAGAAACGAAAAATATATAAAAAAGGAAATGCATCCTTCAAAATACGGTATGGACAAGTGCTGCAAGTTTTTAAAGACCCAGGCTCTTCTGGACGGTCTTAAAGAGGGAGGGTTTGACGCGGCCATAGGCGGCGCCCGGAGGGAAGAAGAAAAGTCCAGGGCAAAAGAAAGGATATTTTCCTTCCGGGACAGGTTCGGCGCCTGGGACCCTAAAAACCAGCGCCCGGAACTGTGGGGCCTCTACAACGCAAAGATCGACCCCGGCGAATCGGTCAGGGTCTTCCCCCTCTCCAACTGGACCGAAATAGATATATGGAACTATATAAAAAAAGAAAAGATAGAGATCGTCCCCCTTTACTTTGCAAAAAAGCGAAAGGTAATAAAAAGGGACGGGCTTATTCTTCTTGCAGACCGGTTCAACCGGCCCCGGGAGGGTGAGAAGGTTGAAGAGAGAATGGTCCGGTTCAGGACCCTGGGATGTTCTCCCTGTTCGGGCGCGGTGGAATCAGAGGCCGATACCCTGGATAAAATAATAGAGGAGGTGAAAGCCGCCTCCCGCTCGGAAAGGGAGAACAGGGCCATAGATTACGAGAGCGAGGGCTCAATGGAGACAAAGAAAAAAGAGGGGTACTTTTAATTATGGCGGCCGAAAAAGACCTTCTCAGGTTTGTTACCGCCGGGAGCATAGATGACGGCAAGTCCACTCTTATAGGACAGCTTCTTTACAGGTCAAAGGGAATATATAAAGACCAGATTTCCTCCATAGAGGAGCTGGCGCGGAAGAGAGGGGAGGAAGAGGCGGACCTTTCCCTTCTGGTGGACGGCTTAAAAGCGGAAAGGGAGCAGGGGATAACCATAGACGTGGCCTACCGCTACTTCTCAACGGAGAAAAGAAAATTTATAATAGCCGATTCCCCCGGACACGTGCAGTATACCCGCAATATGGTAACGGCTGCCTCCACGGCCAACCTGGCGGTGATAATTATGGATGCCCGCAAGGGGGTATTAGAGCAGACCAAGCGCCATTCCTTCATAGTGACCCTTCTGGATATTCCACATATAATAGTTGCGGTCAACAAGATGGACCTGGTTGATTACAGCCAGGATATATTTGAGGAGATAAAAGAGGATTACCTTCAATTCTCCTCCCGCCTTAAGATACACGATTTGCAGGTTATGCCCATATCGGCCTTAAACGGTGATATGGTAGTTGATAGGGGAAACAATATGGATTGGTACCAGGGAAGAACTTTGCTCCAGCAGCTGGAAAACGTCAATATCATATCCGACCGCAACCTCATAGACTTCCGGTTTCCCGTTCAGACGGTCATAAGGCCGGACCTTGATTTCCGGGGATATGCGGGAAGGGTGGAGTCCGGAGTTATCAGGAAGGGGAACGATATAGCGGTTCTTCCTTCGGGAAAAAAGAGCATTGTTAAATCCATTCACACAAATGAAGGGGAGATTGAAGAGGCCTTTACCCCCCAGTCGGTAGTTATAACACTGGAGGATGAGATAGATATTAGCCGGGGGGATATGCTTATCAGACAACTCAACGTACCTGAGATGAGCGACGAGTTTGAGGCGGAGATCTGCTGGATGGATGAAGAGGTTATGGAGGAAGGGGGCCGCTACCTTCTGAAACATACCACCAATACCGTCCCGGCAATAATAAAGGAGCTCAGGTACAGGATAAATATAAACAGCCTGCATAGGGAAGAGGTAAAAGAACTGAATCTGAATGATATAGGGAGGGTAATAATTAAAACCCAGAAACCGGTAATGTATGACCCCTACGAAAGAAACCGCGCCACCGGCTCATTTATACTTATAGATGAGCTTTCCAACGCTACTGCCGCAGCGGGAATAATATGGTATCCTCAAGGTAAACTTCCCGAGACGGAAAATACCGGGTGACGGATATGCATCACTTATGACCAGGATGCCCCGCGCTTTTAATAATTATTTAAAATTTTTGTCAATAAAAATTTAACAGCTACTATAAATATATTTCACAAAAAAATTAAAATATAACCACAATTCATAAGAAATGTAAATTTTACGATTCTATTTAGAGTTCAAAAACAGTACGAGAAAACTTAAACTTAACTTTGAAAATTATTGCATTAACTGAAAAATTAAAGTTAAAAAAGAATAAAATTAGATAATAAAGATATGGATAATGCCCATTATCCAAATTTGGATAATGAGCATTGACAACATATAGAAAACTTAATAGAATGACTGTATGAAAGACGATTATATTGTTCATAATATGTTCTGGAAGGGCGTAGATGAGTTCCGGGAAAGGGACCCTCACCTTATGCGTCTTGAAGGATTACCCTTTGTGCATGAATCCGCTCTTAAAAAAGAAATTCCGGTTTTAACTCCCGGGATATACATGCTTACGGGAGGCAGGCAGGTAGGCAAATCGACTTTACTAAAATTAATTATTCTTAGGTTACTCGAGGAAGAGAAGATTCAACCCGGTCAAATATATTACCTTCCCTGTGAAATCATAGCGGACTACAATCAGCTGCTGTTTGAAATAGACCAGTTTCGTACTGCCATAGACACTGACAGGCATTTTATTCTTTTCATTGACGAAGTTTCTTATGTCAGGGATTGGGACAGGGCCGTAAAGAGCCTGGCTGACGAAGGGATGTTTTTACGCGGCAGCG
>PWQF01000153.1 GCA_003556865.1 Elusimicrobiota bacterium
ATCTTAAAAAAGATATTCCAAGGAAAAAAAAGCAGCTGGCAACCCTTCAGATAATAGCCAGGAAAATTAATGAGAAAAGGGTTGCAGTGGTTGATGAAATAAAAATCAAAGAAGTTAAAACCCGCAGCGCCGCAGATTTTTTAAATAAGACCCTGGGTAAGGATTACTGGGGACGGGTGCTTATCTTAACTGAAAAAAAAGATGTGAAACTTTTAATGGCTTTCAGGAATATTCCCGGGGTTATGCTGAAGGCAGGCATTAATTTTAATGCTTATGAACTGCTTTACTATGAGACGATACTATTTACAAAAAGCAACTGGGAAAATTTTATTAAGGCCAGGGGGATTAAATAATGGATCCGTATAAAGTAATAAAAGGGCCTGTAATTACCGAGAAATCCACTTTTGAAAGGTCCGGGTCCAACAAATATACTTTTTATGTAAGCCCTGGTGCAAATAAAAACCAGATAATCCAGGCGGTGGAATCGCTGTTCGGGGTTTCGGTGGAAAAAGTAAATACCCTGAATTTAAAAGGAAAGCCCAAAAGAATGGGCAGGTTTGAAGGAAGGACTTCACGGAAAAAGAAAGCAGTGGTCACTCTTGCCCAGGGTGACAGGATTTCTTTAATGGAGGGACCGTAAGATGGCAGTAAAAAAATACAGGCCTCTGAATCCGGCCAGAAGAAAAAGTACCCGGACAGAACGGGGGCATATTACTAAGAAAAAGCCTGAAAAGTCTCTCTGCATCAGTAAGTCAAAAAGCGGGGGCAGGAATAATAGCGGAAGAATAACCATTCGCCACCGGGGCGGAGGAAGCAAGAAAAAAATAAGGGTGGTAGACTTTAAGCGCAAGACCCAGGGAAAGGCAGAAGTGATAGCAATCGAATATGATTCAAACCGCAGCGCCAATCTTGCTTTAATAGAATACCGGGACGGGAAGAAGGCCTACATAATTCATCCGTCAGGCTTAAAAATAGGTGACAGGGTTGAAAGGTCAGATTATGCTCCCCTGAGTCCCGGAAATGTGCGCCCCCTTAAATATATTCCGGAAGGGACCCCTATACATAATATAGAGCTAAGACCCGGGCAGGGGGGTATTATGGTCCGGGGAGCCGGAGGTGAAGCTGCAGTGACTGCAAAAGAAAAAGATTACGCTCTGGTAAAGTTTCCCTCCGGAGAAATAAGGAAAATAAAGTTTAACTGCAAAGCCACCGTGGGTAAGGTTGGAAATACTGACCATTTTACAGAGAAGCTTGGCTTTGCCGGCGCCACCCGCCACCGGGGCCGCAGACCCAGGGTGAGGGGAACGGCAATGAATGCTATTGACCATCCCCACGGCGGGGGCCGGGGCAAGAGTAAGGGGAATAACCTTCCCTCGACTCCCTGGGGCAAGAGGTGTAAGGGAGTAAGAACAAGGAATAAAAACAAGCCCTCGGAAAGAGATATAGTAAGGAGGAGAAAATAGATGTCGCGCTCTGCTAAGAAAGGTTATTTTGTTGATGAAAGCCTTATGAAAAAGGTCAGGAGAGCCAGGGAGCAGGGTCTCAAAAAAACGGCGCGCACATACTCAAGGCGCTCAATTATCACCCCTGAATTTGTGGGGCTTAATATACCTGTTCATAACGGAAAAAGGTTTATAGATGTTTATATAGATGAAAATAAAGTGGGGCACAGGCTGGGGGAGTTTGCCCCTACCAGGTATTTCAGGGGGCACGGAGCTGCTCATTCTAAAGAACTGGAAAAGGAAATGGAATAGAATAATGGCCCGGGCAAGATTAAAATATGTAAGGATGAGCCCCCACAAGGTATCTCTGGTTCTTGACCGGATCAGAGGAAAAAAAGTGGTTGAGGCCTATAGAATTCTTAAACTGGTAAACAGGCGTGCGGCGCAGCCGGTAAAGAAAGTTTTGGATTCGGCAGTGGCAAATGCAGGCGCTCCGGATCTGCGGGAAAGCGCTGTGGTAAAAAAGGCCTGGGCCGGTCCCGGGCCGTCTATTAAAAGGCTGAGGCCCAGGGCAATGGGAAGAGCCAATATTTATAAAAGAAGAACGGCGCATATAGAAATCGAGGTGCAGTAAGTTATGGGACAGAAAGTAAACCCTATAAGTTTCAGGCTGGGAGTAAACAAGGACTGGCGTTCAAAGTGGTTTAATTTAAAAGAAATGCCGGAACTTATAGCCGAGGACGAAAAAATAAGGAGTTTTATAAAAGAAAATTCCGGAAATGCCGGGGTGTCAAAGGTTATTATTGAACGGATGGGGGAAAACGTCAGGGTAACAATTCATACAGACAAGCCCGGGGTTATTATAGGAAAAGGCGGGGCGGAAGCAGAAAAATTAAAAGATGAGATAGACAATCTTACCGGCAAGAAAACCGCGGTAAATATAGAGCAGGTAAAAAACCCTATGATTGACGCCGCCTTAATTTCCCAGAACATAGCCTCTGCCCTGCAGAAAAAGATACGTTTCAGAAATGTGATGAGAAGGGCTGTTTCAAGAGCAATGGAGTCCGGTGCCAAGGGAATAAAGGTGGCGGTCAGCGGTAGGCTTAACGGCGCGGAAATAGCCCGTACCGAGTGGACCAAAGAGGGCAGGGTCCCGCTTCAGACTATAAGGGCCGGACTGGATTACGGTTATGTGGAGGCGGTTACAACCTACGGTAATATAGGGATAAAGGTTTGGGTTTTTCACGGTGAAAATTTAACTGAAAAAGAAGGTTCGGAGAATGCTTAGGCCTAAAAAAGTAAAATACCGCAAAAAACAGAGGGGCCGGACCAGGGGAGTGGCCTCGGGGGGGAGCAGGGTTAATTTCGGGATGTACGGATTAAAGGCGGCAGGGCCGGCCTGGATAACCGAAAGACAGATTGAAGCTGCCAGGGTAGCGGTTACCAGGTATATGAAAAGGGGAGGAAAGGTCTGGATAAGAATATTCCCCGACCATCCGGTTACAAAACAGCCGGCTGAAACCAGAATGGGCAAGGGCAAAGGCGATATTGAATATTATGCTGCAATAGTGAAGCCGGGAAGAATAATCCTTGAGCTTGAGGGCCTGGAGGAAGAGGATGCCCGTATTGCCATGAAAAGGGCGGCCGCCAAGATGCCTGTAAAATGTAAATTTGTGGAAAGAGGAAAATACTACTGATGGTTCTTAAAACAGAAGATTTAAGAAACGAGACCCCTGAAGAACTGGGCAAGAGGCTCCGGGATATTAAGAAAAATCTTATGGAAATGAGGTTTCAGCATGCTTCAGGTGCATTAAATGATCCACAGCAGCTGAGAACTCAAAAGAGGGATATTGCAAGAATTATGACTGTAATCAGAGAAAAAGAACTGGAAAATGAAAATAAACAATAAAAATAAAAGCGGCAGGAAAAGAGTTACCGGCAAGGTGGTAAGCGATAAAATGGAAAAGACCAGGGTGGTCTGCGTGCAGAGGGTCTTACGGCACTCTGTTTATGAAAAAGTCGTGAGAAAAGATAAAAAATATTATGCTCATGATGAAAATAATATCTCTGCAAAAGGAGATGAAGTACTGATAGAAGAGTCCCGCCCTCTCAGCCGGCTTAAGCGCTGGCGTGTAGTAGAGGTCAAGAAATAAAATGCTGCAGAAGGAATCTGAAATTAAGGTAGTGGATAACTCCGGGGCCCGCAAGGTTCTCTGCATCAGTCTGCTTGGCGGCGGGCAGAGAAAGACCGCTTCGGTGGGCGATATAATTGTGGGCACGGTAAAAGATACTATTCCCGGCGGAAGCATAACAAAAGGGGAGATAGTTAAAGCAGTAATAGTAAGGACAAGGTATCCGGTTAAAAGATCCGACGGGACAGTCTTAAGGTTTAATGAAAACGGGGTTGTTCTTATTGATGACAAAATGCAGCCTGTGGGGACCAGGGTTTTTGGTCCTATTGCAAGGGAGCTGAGGGATAAGAATTTTACGAAAATTATTTCCCTGGCCCCGGAGGTAGTCTGATATGTACAGGATAAAAAAGAAAGATAAGGTGATGATAAGAACAGGAAAGGATAAGGGAAAGCAGGGGGAGGTAAGAAAAATAATACCTTCTTCCGGTAGGGCTATTGTATCCAAGCTTAATGTTTCTAAAAAGCATTCCAAGCCCACCAGGACAGACCCGGGCGGGGTAACCGAGGTGGAGGCTCCCATTGAACTTTCCAACCTTTGCCTTGTATGTTCAAAATGCAGCCAGCCGACAAAAATAAAGTTTGACAGGCTGGAAGACGGCGAAAAAGTGAGAATATGCAAAAAATGCGGGGAGATGGTAATTTAAAATGACAAGGCAGATAAACAGTCCCGTATACAGGAATTATGACCGGAATATACTTTCCAGGCTGCAGAAGGAGTTTAAAATTGATTCGCCCTACGGAGTGGTTCAAATTGAAAAAGTGGTGGTAAATATAGGGGTAAACAAGGCTAAGGATGAAAAAACGGTCCTGGAAGAGGCCCTTGAAAACCTGAAGCTTATTACCGGGCAGAAACCGGTAGTGACCAGGGCCCGCCAGTCAATCTCTAATTTTGCCCTTAAAAAAGGCGATCCCATAGGATGCAAGGTGACCTTAAGAAGGGAAAGGATGTATGAGTTTATTAATAAACTCATAAGCGTGGCCCTTCCCCGTATTAGAGATTTCGGGGGTATAAAAAAAAGCATTGACCGGTTTGGTAATCTTACAATAGGAATAAAGGATGAATCTATTTTTCCCGAGGTTAATGATGACAAGCTTAAAACCGTAAAGGGGTTGAATATAACTATTGTGACAGACAAGAAGGACAGGGAATTATCTGAAAGGTTTTTTGAACTTATGGGATTCCCTTTTAAAGATAAGGAGAAAGATGGCACGTAAAGCTCTTGTTGAAAAACAGAAAAGACCCCCCAGGTTCAGGGTGCGCAAATATAACCGCTGCAACCTGTGCGGGAGGAGAAGAGGATATATGAGGGATTTCGGAATTTGCAGGATTTGCTTCAGAAAACTTGGATCAGAAGGGAAAATACCGGGAGTTACAAAATCATCATGGTAGTTACAGACCCCATAGCTGATATGGCTGTCAGGATAAAAAATGCGCAGGCCCGGGCCAAGACCCATGTGGATGTTCCCGGTTCCAGGGTTAAGCTGGAAATAGCCAGGATACTTAAGGAAGAGGGCTATATAGCAAACTATAAAAAAATTGAGGATAATAAGCAGGGCATAGTGCGTATTTATTTAAAATATACGGAAAAGAGGAAGGGCGTTATTACAGAAATAAAGAAGGTATCCACTCCGGGGTGCCGCAAATATGTAAAAGTGGATGAGATCCCGCGGGTCCTTGAAGGATTGGGCCGGGCTGTTATTTCCACTTCCCGCGGCCTGCTTACCGATAGTCAATGCAGGGAGAACCGGCTGGGCGGAGAAGTAATGCTGTATATATGGTAATAAAATTATGAGCAGAGTAGGAGAAAAAATAATTGAAGTGCCTTCAGGCGTAAAAGTAAGCCTGGATTCAAATATGGTTCGGGTGGAGGCAGGCTCTAAAAAGCTTGAGCATACAGTTCCCGGGGGGTTGAGCGTAGAGCTGGAGGAGGGAAAGGTAAAGGTCCGCAGAGATGACGACAGCCGCCGCCTGCTGGCTCTCCACGGCTTAACCCGGAGCCTCATAAGCAATATGATTACGGGGGTGAGCACAGGTTTTAAAAAGAGACTTCAGATTGTTGGTAGAGGGAAAAAGGCAAAAGTCCAGGGAAAAAAAATGGTTCTTGAACTGGGTTTTTCGCATCCGGTGGAATATGAGCTTCCGGAGGGAATAGAAGCAGCAGTGGAAAAAAATATTATAAGCATAGAGGGTTATGATAAACAGAAGGTAGGGGAGACCGCAGCCAAAATACGGGGTATTCAGCCGCCTGAACCCTATAAGGGGTCCGGAATAAGATATGAAAATGAGAGAGTCCGGAAGAAGGCAGGAAAATCTGCGGTCGGCGGCGGATTTACGGGTTCGGGACAATGAGAAGGGTAGTAGGGACATCTTTAAGGCCCCGGCTTTCTGTTTTCAGGTCCAACCGGCACATATCCGCCCAGGTAGTTGATGACCAGAAAGGAATAACTATAGCCGGTTTTTCTTCAAACTCATCTGAGCTGGCCTCTAAAAAATTTAAAAACCCTCAGGAAAGGGCAAAAGAGACCGGCCGGGTTCTTGCCCGGATGGCTATAAAG
>PWQF01000186.1 GCA_003556865.1 Elusimicrobiota bacterium
AAAGATTACCGGCCTCAGGGTATGAGAGCCGCTATTCAGGGCTTCGGTAATGTGGGCAGGTATTCCGCTTTAAAATTTGCCCGTGCAGGGGGGAAAGTGACCCTGATATCTGAATATGTAGGAGGATCTGATTCCGGACGGGAATTTGTCCTGGTAGTGGACCCGGAAGGGATAGATATAGAAGAGCTTTTTAATTTAACCCAAAATGAAGGTAAAAGCTTTATGCAGGCCTGTGAAGATATGGGGGCTGAATATAGGAGAGTCGGGGAAAATGAGAGCCTTGAAGGATTCCTTTCAGCTGAAGTTGATGTTTTAATACCGGCAGCCCTGGAAAACCAGATCCGGGAAGATAACCACACTCTGGTTAAAGCCCCAGTGGTTCTTGAAGCGGCAAACGGGCCGGTTACAGGAGAGGCAAGCCTGGCTCTCGGGGAGCGGGGAATAAATGTTCTTCCCGATACCCTGGTTAATGCCGGCGGAGTGGGTGTTTCCAGTCTTGAAACCGAGCAGGCCGTAACCGGAAACTGGTATGATTCCCAAACTGTGGGCCAAAAAAGAGAGGATATGCTTAAAAAATCTGTTGCACTGGCAGCAGATGTTAAAAATACGGCTGGGGAGCTGGGTATAGATTTAACCTGGCGGCAGGCCGCGGATTTTGTGGCTTTACTCAATTTAAGGCAGGCTGCCAGAGCCAATCAGCTGCTTGATGAAAAACTTTCCGATATAATTGAAAAGGCTTATGAGCAGACAATTATAAAAGGAAATATAAAAGACAGGGCTATGCTTAAGGAGAAATTTAAGGAAAATGAATCTGAAGTACACTGGAGATTCAGGTTCAACCTTAAAAGGCTTGTAATAGAAGATCTTGTACGGGAAGTTCCGGGTATATCCAGGGTGTGGGGCTTCGGAAGTGTGGCAAAGATGGAGGCCGGTCGCAATTCCGATATAGACATAATAGTTGAGGTTGATTCAGAAATCGCCGGGGAAAAAGCCGCAGAATATTTTAAATCGGTAAATGAGGCTTTAAATTACAGGTTTTCTTCTATAATGCCGGGTCTTTCTTTTGATGTCTCAGATAAGATAAAGCTTAAGAGAGAGATTGAAAGCGGTGAAGGTTTTGCGGCAATAGTTACGGGCCGCAGGGTTCATGAGCCGGCAGATTTAATATATGAAAAGCCTGTGGATTCCTATGAATATGAGCAGACTGCATCTGTCGATGAGATGAAGGAGTTTCTTCAAAAGAGAATGCCGGCAGGTGAGTATGAAAAACTTTCAAGAATACAGGATCCCGCGGTATACCAATTTCTTTATGAACAGGCGGCTCATATGAATCCGGAAAGCATATTCATAAACACCGGCAGTCAGGAGGATATGGACTATATCCGGCAGCGGTCTATTGAAACAGGCGAAGAAATTGCACTTGCCCGGGAAGGTCATACCCTTCATTTTGACAATATAGGGGATCAGGCCAGGGACAAGGAAAATACCAGGGTGCTTCTCCCTGAAGAAAAGTTGGACAGCCTGGTTACCAATACTATGGAGAGAGAAAAAGGTCTTGAAGAGATTAAGAGGATAAGTAAAGGTATAATGGACCAAAAAGGCCGGGAAATGATAGTTAATTTTGCCACCCTGGGACCGGAGAATTCCGTTTTCAGCATACCTTCAATGCAGATAACCGATTCTTATTATGTTGTTCACAGCGAGCATCTTCTCTACAGGCAGGGGTATGAGGAATTTGTCAGGAATTCTGAGCTTCCCTACTTTTTTAAGTTTGTCCATTCTGCAGGAGAGCTTAATGAAAAGAATACATCAAAAAACCTAAATGAGAGAAGAGTTTATATAGACCTTCAGGAAGATACTGTATACAGTATGAACAACCAGTATGCCGGTAACTCGGTCGGACTTAAAAAACTTGCCCACCGGCTGGGCATAAAGTATGGTGCAAAAGAGGGTTGGCTCTCCGAACATATGCTTATAGCGGGTGTAAAAGACAGTTCCGGGAATATAACATATTTTTCCGGCGCTTTCCCTTCCGGCTGCGGGAAAACCACAACTTCAATGCTGGAGGTTCTGGTGGGTGACGATTTGGCTTACATCAGAAATATAGACGGCGCTGCCCGCGCTGTTAACGTGGAAAAAGGTATATTTGGAATAATAGACGGGATAAACAGAAAGGATGATCCCGTGATATGGGATGTGCTGGAATCAGGTCCCGAAATTATCTTTTCAAATATACTTATGAGCGGTGAGGGTATCCCTTACTGGGAAGGAAAAGTAGCTGATGAAGATATGCCGGAAAAAGGGATAAACTTTGCAGGAGAATGGGAAAAGGTCTCCGGCCGGCCTGCTTCACATAAGAATGCCCGGTTTACTGCTCCTATAGAAGCTTTTCCAAACCTTGACCGGAACTGGGACAGGCCCGACGGACATGAAATCTCTTTTATGGTTTACGGGGGCAGGGATACTGAAACTATGCCGCTTGTCTATGAATCACTTGACTGGGATCACGGGGTTATGATAGGCGCTTCAATAGAATCGGAAACAACGGCTCAGACACTGGGTCAGGAAGGTGTAAGAAAAGTAAGTCCGTTTTCTAACTTAGATTTTCTCACTATTCCGCTTGGGGAATATATAAGGAATTATATGGAATTCGGCCGTTCCCTTGAGAAATCTCCTTCCATTTTCGGGGTTAATTATTTTCTTCAGGATTACGAGGGTAACCCTGTAGCCGGAAGAGAAGATGCCATAGTCTGGTACAAGTGGATGTCTGAGAGGTCCAATGGGCGGGTAGGGGCTATAAGCACTCCGATAGGAAATATACCCAGGTATGAAGACCTCAGGCGTATATTCAGGGATGAGATAAATAAAGAATATACAAGAGAGGAATATTTTAATCAGTTCACCATAAGGGTTCAGGAAAATATTGCTAAAATTGACAGAATGATTAAGTATTACAATTCTCATTCAGAAGTCCCCGGCGCCTTGTTTGAAAATTTTAATGAGCAGCTCCGGCGTCTTAAAGAGGCTGCGGATAAATACGGCAATCACATAAATCCGGAACTGTTTGAGCAGGAAACAGATTTTATTCCCGAAACAATACCCGAAGAAAAAAGGATCCCCCGCGTAGTGGAGAGTCCGGTAAAGGTAGCCATAAGCGGCATAGGGCGTATAGGGCGTCTGTATTTAAGGCAGGTAATAGAGGAGTCCAACCCCAACATAGAAGTTGCTGCTCTGGTGGGCGCCAGTGTAAAGGGAGCTTCTGATGCCCGGGAGGCTCTGGATATTCAGTTACAGTATGCCCGCAACATAGCCAATCTTTTAAAGAATGACACGGTGCACGGCAGGTTTAATTATGATGTCGAGGCTACTGTTATTGACGGCAGGGTTTATTTACTTATAGATGGACGGCGCATACTTGTTGTTGACCGTGATTCTCCTGAAGATCTTCCCTGGGGTGAGCTGGGTATAGATATTGTTATGGAGGCTACCGGTAAGCTTGTTAAGGCGGATCAGGCTGCTGCGCATATAAAAGGCGGTGCCGGAAGGGTGCTTATAGGCGCGCCGGGCAAGGCCGGTTCAGACGGAAGCCAGTTGGACGGCACGTATGTTTACAGGGTAAACAGCGAAGATTTTGGTTATGAGGGTAAGGTTATGAGCAATGCCAGCTGTACTACAAATGCGGCAGCGCCGGTGGTTAAGGTTCTTAAGGGGTTTGGGCTGGAGGGTTCGCATATGGTTACAACTCACGCCATGACAGCTTCTCAGACCATACTTGATATGGCCAAGCCTTCCAAGCCGGCTTCGGCCCTTTCGGGACCCGGCAACATAATAGACACCACAAGTGGTGTGGGAACTGCGCTGGTTGAGGTATTCCCGGAGCTTGCCGGAAAGTTTAGCGGCAGCGCTATGAGGGTTCCGGTACTTGACGGGAGTATAATAACGGTTTCTGCAAAGCTTTCGGATAATGTAAGCAGGGAAGAGCTTCTTGAGGCATTTGAGTCTGCTGCTTCCGGTGAACTGGAAGGTACGCTTAAGCTTGATGATATAAAGGTATCCGGCCAGATAGTGGGTCAGCGCACTACAAGTATAGTTGTTCCCAGTTCTTTTAATGTTCAGGAAGTTGAAGACGGGACCCTGGTCTCTTTTCAGGTATGGTATGATAATGAAGCCGGTTATACAAATCAGTATGTAAGGATGACTGAGGAGATAGCAAAGGCTGTTGAAGGAGAAAGGCCGGGTACGCAGAGGAGGGCGCCTCCGAAGGTGGAGGAAGTGAAGCCCTCTCCTTTAAGTGAACTTGCCTCTTACAGCCTTCCTGTTGAAGAAAGGGTTAAAGATACTCTTTCCCGCCCGGTAAGGGTTGCCTTAAACGGCGCCGGCCGCATAAGTCTTGCCGCCGTAAGGCAGATGGTGGGTAATGAAGATATAAATCTTGTTGCCATAGCTTATCATGATATAGACAGTCTTATTGACCGGCTCAGCTGGGACAGCGTATTTAAGGAATTTGATGCAGAGATAGGTCGTGGTAAAGATGACCTTTACGAGTATATAACCATAAACGGCAAAAAGGTATATGTGGTTCCCAGCGCCCGTGATGCCGAAGATATAGCAAATCTTCCCTGGGGAAAACTTGGAATTGACATAGCCATAGATACTACCGGTAAATTTACCAGGCATGCTGATTTACAGCAGCATATAAATGCCGGGGCTTCCAGGGTGGTATTAAGCGCCCCGGGCAAAGGGGATGAGTTTAAGGAGCATACCTATGTTTACGGTGTAAACAGCGATGAGCTTAAGGGCGAGGAAGTTCTCTCCGGGGCCAGCTGCACTACTAATGCTCTGGCCGGTCCTCTCAAGGTTCTTGATGAGGTTTTTGGTGTTGATGCTGCGGCAATGACTACTGTTCATGCTCTTACCGCCAGCCAGTCAACTGTGGATAAGAGGGATAAGAAATCACCTGAAAGAGGCCGCGCGGCAAAAAATATAATACTTACCGATACAGGTGCGGCCAAGGCCATAGGCCTGGTTCTTCCCGGACTTTCCGGGAAGGTTAAGGGGGATTCCTTAAGGGTTGATGTGCTGGACGGATCGGCCATAATACTGAATGTTCAGGTAGACGGGCAGCTGACACCTGACCAGGTAAACGAGGAGCTTTTAAAAGCATCCAGGGGAGCTCTTAGCGGAGTGCTGAAGGTAACCGATGATGTTGATGCTTCCAGCCAGATCATAGGTGTGAATGAGACCAGTATTGTAAGTGCCAAATCTACAAGGGTTATACCTGTCTCAAACGGCAAGAGCCTGGTGCAGCTTAAGATATGGTATGATAACGAGTGGGGCTATACCAACCAGCTCCTGAACCTTACACGTCTGGCAGGGAAAGAACTTAGCCGGCAGAGTGGCTTTACTGAGGTGAGCGAAGATGGGCTTAGAGAACTGCTTAAAAAAGGTTCCCTGGTTTCCCGGGATCCCGCTGTTTCGGAGCATGAAATAACATCCCGTTTGCGTTTAGTAGAAACTTATGAAAACAGTGATCTTCTTCCCGGAAAAGTGGTGAAAGTTTACAAAAACCAGAGCCTTGCCGATGAAGTTATTTCCGGTTACAGGCTGGCGCAGAAGAATATCGCGGTAAATGCAGCTCAATTTTCAATACTTCCTGAGGCAGAGGTTAATATTGAGGGAAGCCTCCAGAAGCATCCTCTGGTTATAGTGCAGGATAAGGTCACGCCTCTAAGTGCCGCTTCTGGCGCCCAGGATATTGGCCGGAAGTTCGTTCAGTTGAACCGGAATATGTGGAGAAGCGGAGTACTGGACAGTGATGTATCCTGGAGAGAAAATTATGGCTTAAATGATAAAGGTGAAGTTGTTATAATAAACTGCGGCGGACTTACGCAGGATATGAGTTATTTTCGCGGCATTACCAGGCTCCCGACCGCATATCAGGAGATTGGCAAATATTTTACGGAAGAAGAATTTTTAAAGTACTGGAACTCCGAAACTGATACTCTGGACCCGGATATATACAGGGGAATACCTGCTCTTGAGAGCCCTAAACCTCAGGTTGAAAAAGTGGTCAGCCGTCCGGTAAAGGTAGCCATAAGCGGCATAGGGCGTATAGGGCGTCTGTATTTAAGGCAGGTAATAGAGGAGTCCAACCCCAACATAGAAGTT
>PWQF01000286.1 GCA_003556865.1 Elusimicrobiota bacterium
AGCTCCAGGCCTGTCTGCCAGCTCATTGCGCCGCTGGCCGCTGCCGCGGCATACTCGCCCAGGCTGTGGCCGGCTGCAGCTTCTGCTTTTATCCCCCTTCTTAAGAGCTCCTCAAGAATTACTATCTCGGTAATATAAACCGCCGGCTGGGTAATTTCTGTTTTTTTAAGTTCCTCTTCCGGGCCGTTAAAAATTTTATCCTTCAGCCCCGCACCCATTATCTCTTCTGCCTCTTCCCATATCTTCCGGGCAGACTCACTCTCTTCGTAAAAGCGGCTTCCCATACCAACCTGCTGAGCTCCCTGCCCCGGAAATATAAAACATTTTTTCATAATTTTAAAGCCTCACTGTTACCGCTCCCCAGGTAAGCCCTCCGCCGAAAGCCACCAGCTGGACTATATCTCCCTCCCCGGCAAGCCCTTTCTTTATTATTTCATCAAACCCCACAGCCGTAGTAGCCGCAGACATATTACCGTATTTCATTATGTTTACGTAAACCTTTTCCGCATCCAGACCCAGCTTTTTGGCCAGAGAATTTATAATACGCAGGTTGGCCTGATGGGGAACTATAATTTTCAAATCCTGCAGCCGCACCCCTGCCTTTTTAAGAGAGAGAGAAGAACTTTCCGCCATTTTCTGAACCGCAACCTTAAAAACCTTATTCCCCTCCATCTTCATATAATGAAGCCTGTTCTTTACTGTTTCGGAGGAGGCAGGCATTTTTGAGCCGCCGGCAGGCAGCTTTAAAAGCTCTGAATATTCTCCCGAGGCTCCCAGGTGAACAGAGATAATGCCTGCCTCATCATCCGAAGCCGAAACCACAGCCGCGCCGGCCCCGTCTCCGAAAAGAACACAGGTGGACCGGTCCTGCCAGTCGGTTATCCTGGAGAGCACTTCACTTGCTACAACCAGAACATTTCTGCATAAGCCGGCGGCAATCATCCCCTGAGCGGTTGCCAGGGCGGTAACATATCCGGTGCAGGCCGCTTCCAGGTCAAAAGCGGCTGCCTCTTTTATTCCCAGTTTATGCTGTATAAGGCAGGCGGTAGCCGGAAAAACCATATCCGGAGTTATAGTGGAGCAAATAATTAAATCTATATCATCTTTTTCTATCCCGGCAGCCTTTATAGCCTCTTCCCCCGCCCGGACCCCCAGGTCGCTTGCCACCTCCCCTTCGGCGGCAATACGCCTCTCTTTTATTCCGGTACGCTTAATGATCCATTCATTTGAGGTTTCAACCATTTTTTCCAGGTCACTGTTGGTAAGGACTTTTTTGGGAAGAAAGGATCCCGTACCGGTTATTTTAGCTTTAATCACCCTAATTTCTCCTCTATGTGACTGTTAAGATTCTGCTCCACCGCCTCGGCAGCCGCGTTAATGGCGTTTCTAATGGTGAAAGCATTGGAGGTTCCGTGGCATATTATGCAGGTCCCGTCAACGCCCAGCAAGGGAGCGCCCCCCACTTCCTCATACAGGACCTGTTTTTTAACTTCTTTAAGGGCTCCTTTCAACATACCTGCCCCCAGTTTTCTTAAAAAACTTTTTTCTATTTCCTTTTTAAGCATAGAAAAAAGCGCCTTGGCGGCGCTCTCCCCGAACTTAAGGACTACGTTCCCCACAAACCCGTCGCAGACCACAACATCCGCAGCACCCTTTATTATATCTCCCCCCTCTATATTTCCTATAAAATTCATATCGCTATCCATAAGCAGGCGGTAGGCGGACTGGGTAAGGGCGCTGCCTTTCCCTTCCTCGTGACCCATACTGACAAGAGCTATACGGGGAATTCTTTTTTTAAAAACATATTTTAAATAGGCCTCACCCATGGAGGCAAACTGGTAAAGATGCCTGGGTTTGCATTCGGCATTTGC
The DNA here is from genome assembly GCA_003556865.1 of Elusimicrobiota bacterium. The sequence goes on from PWQF01000286.1 coordinate 1,872, forward strand.
TCCCACATCAACAATTACGCAGGGATCCTTAACCGTAGGAAAAACAGCGCCTATGGCCGGCCGCTTAACCCCTTTAAGCCTTCCAAGGTTCATTACAGCAGCAGTCATCATGGCTCCGGAGTTGCCGGCGGAAACAAAAGCATCTGCTTTTTTTTCCTTTATCATTCTTATCCCAACGCATATGGAGGAATCAGGTTTGTTTTTGGTGGCCTCCATGGGCTGGTCACCCATTTCTATTGTCTGGGGAGCATCTTTAATCTGCAGGGGGAGAGCGGAGGCTCCCCTTAAGGAAAGTTCTTTTTTTATCTCTTCTTTTTTACCTACTAGTATTATTTCAACATCTTTTTTACGGGCCACATTACCCAGCCCTTCCGGACCCAGGGCAGCTATCGCCCCGTCTATGTTAGGTACCGGCGCGCTGTCCCCCCCGGAAGCATCGACAGCTATTCTTAAAGGCATCTTACTATATTATTCTTCTTTTTTAATTATTTCCTTTTCCCCGTAAAAACCGCACTCCATACATACCCGGTGGGGAATTTTGGCCTGGCCGCATTTAGGACAGAGCCCGTATCCGGGAACGCTTATTTTCTTGCCTGCCCTTTTTTTTCTTGACCTGGATTTTGAATGCCTTCTTTTTGGTACTGCCATTTTATTATCCTCTCAATTTTTTAACCGTTTCCTTTATATATGAAATTTTTACTTATTTTTACTATCAATTTATCTCTTATATGTCAAATTTTCCGGGCTCTGAATTCTTCCGGAATATTATCTGTGGGGGACCTTATCCAGCCAGTAGTAAAGCGGTCTCTTTAAGATAAGGTAGGCCAGGTATATAAGCACTGAAGCAACTATTATCCATAAAACAATTTTAAAATTAAATTTCTTATTTATTACCGGGGTATAGCGTTCAAGACCGCAGCCGGGACAATAAAGGCTCCTGGCGCCTTTTAGTCTCCTGCCGCAGCCGGGACACTTCGGCTGCTCCCCGGAAGATTTCTTTTTTTCTTCAGCCACCGGTTTTTTCCTCTATTATTCTTAAGGTTTCAGAGGCTATCATAAGCTCCTCGTCCGTAGGCATTGCCAGGACCGAAACCCCGGACGATTTTTTTGAAATCACCCCTTCTGAACCTATGCACTTTGAATTTTTTCTGTTGTCAAGCTCTATGCCCAGGTACTGCATATCCTCACAGACAAGCTGGCGCAGATAGGGGGAGTTCATTCCTATTCCGGCAGTAAAGACCAGGGCATCCAGTCCGTTCATTGCTGCGGTATACGAACCTATATATTTTTTAATACGGAAAGCAAATATATCTATTGCCAGCCGGCACCTTTCATGCCCTTCCTGAGACTTCTCGAAAACTTCCCGGAAATCCCTGGAAACTCCCGATATGCCTAAAAGGCCCGAATTCCTGTTTATTATAACATTTATCTCATGTGCGGAGAAGGCCTCCTTATTCATTATGTAAAGAAGGGCGGCAGGGTCTATGTCGCCGCAGCGGGTTCCCATAACCAGTCCCGAAAGAGGGGTAAACCCCATTGAAGTATCTATTGATTTACCTTCCTTTACGGCGCAGGCGCTGGCTCCGTTCCCCAGGTGGCAGGATATTATTTTTAATTCCTCCAGGGGTCTATCCAGAAGCTCCGCGGTCCTTCCGGCCACATACTGGTGTGAGGTGCCGTGAAACCCGTATTTCCGCACCCCGTATTTAGAATAAGCCTCGTAAGGGAGAGCGTAAATATAGGTATGGGGAGGGATTGTCTGATGAAAAGCGGTATCAAAGACCGCTACCTGGTGGTGGTCGGGAATAAGTTTTTCGCAGGCCTCTATTCCCGCAAGGTGATGGGGATTATGAAGCGGGGCAAGGCCTATACACTCTTTTATATCCTCCTTAACCTCCCGGTCTATATAAGCGGATTCAGTATGCTTCTCCCCCCCGTGAACAACCCGGTGGCCTATGCCGTATACCTCATCTATATCCTTTATGACCCCTATCTCCTCATCCTTCAGCAGTTCAATTACTGTTTCTATGGCATCCCCGTGGCCCGGTATGAACCTGGATGTTTTAATATCGCTGTATTCCTTACCGCTCAGGTAATGGTGATGTATCAGGGCATCCTCCATACCTACCCTCTCCACCAGTCCGCTGGCTATTATATTAAGGTCTTCCATATCCATAAGCTCATATTTCACAGAAGAGCTGCCGCAGTTAAGTATAAGTATATTCTTTTTCATCTCTTTACGTAATTTATCTCTTTCCATTTATAAATCCCTTTACCTTCCGGGAAAAAAAATTCTATCTCCCGGGCCGCGCTTTCCACCGAATCCGACCCGTGAACGATATTATGTCTGCCGTCCCTGGCCCACCTCTCCCGTATAGTACCCGCTTCGGCCTTTTCAGGATCAGTTTCTCCTATTATCTCTCTTGTTTTTTCAACTGCATTTTCCCCTTCCCATACCGTAACCATAACCGGATTTGAAGATATAAAGCGGACCAGGGGATCAAAAAACTCTTTTTCGCGGTGCTCGGCATAAAACTCTTCTGCCTCCTGCCGGCTCATTTTAATTATCCGGCCGCCTGACATAGTAAACCCCTCTTTTTCAAAACCTGATATCACTTCCCCCGCCACCTTCTGCAAAAAAGCATCCGGTTTAATTACTATTAAAGTTTTTTCCAAAATTCCCCCTTTTTCAATTTTCTACCCCTTTCCAGGTAACCTGAATATATCTCTCCCCTTACTGTCTATGGCCACAATAACCGGGAACCCGTCTATTTCCGCCCTGTATACAGCCTGGGGTCCCAGCCCGGGAAAAGCAATAACCTCCGCTTCCCTGACCCGGCTTCCGTAAAGAGCCCCGCACCCTCCCATAGCCGCAAAATATACCCCGCCTTCTTCCTTTATCGCACGACGGACCCGGCTTGACCGGGGCCCTTTGCCTATGGTGGCTATCAGCCCCTCTTTATAAAGACCCGGGGCCCAGCGGTCCATCCGGGAAGAGGTTGTAGGCCCGCAGCTGCCCATGGGAAAACCTTTTACCGCGGGTGTGGGACCGCAGTAATAGATAGCATTATTTTTCAGCTCAAAAGGCCACCTCTCCTTTCCTGAAGAGATTAAGTTATGGACTTTATCCCTGGCGGTATAAATAATACCGCTTAAGGAAACCTCTTCCCCGGCCTCCAGACCTTTTACTTCTTCTCCGGATTCAAGCGGAAAATTAATTTGCTTCAAACCTGAATTTCCCCACTCTGTTGCACCAGCACCCTATATGGACGCAGAGCTGCACACCGGCTATATGGGCAGGCATTTTTTTCACCTTCACACCAAGCGCAGTAAACTGCCCGCCAACTCCCCCGGCTCCGGTTCCGCTCTTATTCACCTCGTCCATAATCTTTTTTTCAATCCCCTCGGGACAAAAATTTATTTCAGTAAGAGCCCTTGCCGACATTTCTGCCGCCGCAGAGGCCGTCCCCCCTATTCCCACCCCTATCAGATAAGGCGGACAGGGGCGGGCATCGGCATTTTTTGCATCCCCTGCAACCGCATCTACTATTTCCCTGCTGCCTGCGCCGGGCTTAAGGCTGTGCAGAAAAGTATAATTCTCGCTCCCGAACCCCCGGGGGGTAAGCACACATTCTATGCCTTTTCCGGACTTAAAAGATATATGAGCAATTCCTTTAAGCCCCTCAGGCATGGAGTTTCTAAGCCCCCCGTCCCTGTGGGCTTTCTCAAGGGCGCTGTCTGCAAGAGAGTTAAAGTTTACACCTCTTATCTGGGCATCAGAGCCGATTTTAAACCATATTTCAAAAACTCCTGTATCCTGACAGGCCGGGACCGGATTTTCACGGGCTATCCTGCAGTTCAGGAGTATATTTTTTAAAACCTTCTTTTCCGTGCCGCGCGCCCGGGCGGCGGCCTTTTCAAGAGCTTTTACAAGGGGCCGGGGAATTACCCTTACCGATTCTATTATTGTTTCTGTCAGCTTTTGACTAAAAGCCTTCTCATTCATTTAGTTTTCTGCATATCGCCCCGGCCATTTCCCTTGTGCCCGCAGGCTCTCCCGTTCCGGGGATTTTAAGGTCATAGGTAACATCTTTTCCTTCCCTTATTACTGCCGCCAGGGCTTTCTCAAGCCTGGCTGCGGCTTTAGTTTCCCCTATATGCCTGAGCATTAATACCCCTGAAAGTATGGTAGCCGAAGGATTTACCCTGTTCATACCCCTGTATTTGGGGGCGCTGCCG
>PWQF01000108.1 GCA_003556865.1 Elusimicrobiota bacterium
CGGAGAAGGAATAAAATCCTCCGGGCGGACAAATGAAATAAAATCTTCTATCTCCCTGCGTATAGTATAATCCCCTTTTTCATTTTCAGAAACAAAATAATTTAAAAACCGTGATATTTTACCCCTGCTGTTCTGATGACCGGAAATAATCAAATGTTTTTCGGCCCTGGTCATTCCTACATAAAGAAGCCTCTCCTCCTCCCTGTTATGTTTGGAAACAATTTCAGGTTTTATATCCATACTGTAATCGGAGTGCTTAGAGTTATCTTTTACAATAAGCCCTTTTTCCGGTCTGTAATGAAAAAAATCGGGATTAATCCGGCCGGGAAAATTCTGGGGTGCAATATTAGGCATAAAGACTACGGGAAACTCCAGGCCCTTGGATTGATGTATTGACATAAGATGGACCACCCCCCTGGCCCGCGGCCGGGCCTGGGGCTCTACTATTTCAGCTTCTTTAATCTGCCTCAGATAATCCGTAAAATCGGCCAGTGTGGAAAATATATTCCTGGACTGGAAATGACGTGCCTGACTTATAAACTTGTTTATATTGGATATCTTTCTAGAATTCTCCCCGCCGGCGGAAGCTGCAGCCCGGTAAATAAGCCCGCTTTCGCTTATAACCCTTTCAATAAGGCTGCTGAGCGGAAGCTCTTTTTTCAGAAGCCTGAACTTCTCTATAAAATTTTTCAGTTCCGCTATCTTTTTTCCACTCCCCTCAATTACCATATCATAAAGGAGGTCTCCTTTCTGTTTCTTTGAGCAGAGCCCTGCCAGTTCCGAGTCAGAAAAAGCAAAAGGGGGCATTCTCATAACCCTTACCAGCTCTCTTTCAGAATGGGGGTTATCTATGCATACCAGCATTGATATAAGGTCTTTTATTTCCGGCTGAAGGTAAAATCCGGTTCCACCTACCGTAACCGTTTTTACTCCAGCCTCCCTCAGCGCATCTTCATAGGCAGCGCAGTTTTTAACTCCCCTGAAAAGAATGGCAATCTGCTCCGGACGGTAGCCGGAGTCCAGAAAAGACCTGACCCTGCCGGCCAGAAACTCTGCCTCTTTTTCCCGGGATTCGGCCACCAGCACCTCCGCCTTTGCCTTACCCCCTTTTCTGGCACATTTTATACCGTGATAATCTTTAACGCGTTTATTGAAAATTGCATTAACCAGCCGGGGGATCGGAGTGAAACAGCGGAAATTATCCTCCAGGGTAGCTTTTCTATCCCCGGAAAGCGCCCTGTACTGGTTTATTATATAACCGGGTTCGGCTCCCCTGAAAGCATATATGGATTGCTGCTCATCACCAACCGCAAAAAAATTGTTCCGGGGACCGGCAATAAGTTTTAAAAGCTTTACCTGGGCTGGATTGGTATCCTGGTATTCATCCACCATTACATATTTGAATTTTTCCCTTATTTTTTTCCTTATGGCGCTGTTTGAATTTAAAATAGTGTAAGCAGTGAACAGGAGCTTACCGAAATCCATAAAATTTTCCTCCTGCAGAAGCTGTTCGTATCTTAAATAAAGCAAATAAACGGCCCTGCAGACCGTTAACATCTCGGAATCTTTGCAGCTTTTAAGAAATTCCCCCGGAGATACAAGCTGCTGCTTAAGAGAATTTATCAGGGAATAGGACTCATTAAGAAACTTTTCACGGGGCAATTCGCTTTTAACTCTGAAATCAATCTCTTCATCTAAAACCTTAAGACCCATTTTCATAAAAAAAAGCTTGGCCTCAATTTCATCCATAACTTCTATATCCGAATCCAGGCCGGCGGCATAAGCATTTTCCTTGAGAAACCTGCTGCAGAAAGAATCTATTGTAGATATATGGGCATACCTGAGACTATTTTCATCTATCTTATTTCTCAGCCTGTCCAGCATTTCCTTGGCGGCCCTTTTGGTAAAGGTAACCGTAAGTATCTGCCCGCAGGCTTTTTTACCGTCCTTCTCTTTTTTATATATATCCGAATATATATGCAGATACTTGTTGATGAGCACACTTGTTTTGCCGGTGCCCGCACCGGCCCTTAAAATAAAAGGGCCATCGCCGCTGAAGGCAGCCTTTTTCTGGACAGGGGTAAGCTTTTCACTCATCTTCTATATCGCATATTCCGCTAAAATAGCACCGGCGGCATTTACTTTTAGCTTCAGGCCCGTCTTTAAATATACCTTCCTCTATACGTGATATATTTTCCAGCAAAAGTTCTTCGCCTGCTCTAATAGACTTTCTTGTACTTTCCATAGAAAAGTCTATATCCACTCTCATCTTTTCCGCCTTTTCCCTGAGCCTGTATATAGTAAAAAGAGCCGGTTTACGGGCAAGACGATAAATAGGTATCTGAAAATCATCCCCCCTTTTAACTGCATTAAGCTGGCCACGGACCGCAGGAACCCTGCTTCCGGTTTTATAATCAACAACACGCTCCGCACCGCCTTTTAAACTCTCCAGCCGGTCAAACCGGCCGGTGAAAGCCTTACCCCGGAAATGAAACTTAAAACTTTTCTCAGTATATACCTTCTCGGCTGAAATATCTTTCTCTTTTTTAATGCACTGATAATACTCTTTAACCATTTTTTTTAAAATTCGGTAAAAGTTTCTGGATTCAAAACTGGAGTAAAAGCCGGTATCCGACCAGAGCTGCATAAGGACCTTTTGCGCTTTTTCAAATGAAAAAATCCGGTCGGAATAAATTTTCTCCAGGGCCTTATGGGCCGCTATCCCTAAGAACTGGTTAATTGAAGGAGGTTCCTTAATATTAAGTATGCGCCTGTAAAAAAAACTCCTGGGACAGGAACTGAAACTTTTCAGCGCCGTATAAGAAAAGATTTCAGGAATGCCATCAGTTACCCGGTCTCTAAGGGAAGAAGGATCATATTCCAGTATATTTTTTAAAAAAATAACTTTTTCCTTAAGCTCGGAATCTCCGCTATTAAGCGAAAGTTCTTCTATCTCTTTTATGGGAATCAATTGAGCAGCTGCAACCAGAAAATCGTGGATATCCACGATACGGTTACTTTTTATCATTTTTTCCTCATCCGGCACCATATCCCGCAGAAAAGGAGAGATATCGGCAGGAGCGCCGCCGTCCTGGTGCTCATACCAGCAGTATACAGTTGTATCCGACCTGGTGCGCGCTATATTAAAGAGACGTTTTTCAAATTCATACTGTTCAGGAACTCCCGGAACCGGTTTTAAGGAAAGATTGCTCCTGTCCCGGGAAGAAAGCAGCGGGTTTTCCCTGTAAGGGCGCGGAAACTCCTCATCATTCAGGTCTGCAATGTAGGCCACCTTAAATCTTTCACCCTTTGACTGCTGCACCGTCATTATTTTTACTGCTTCCCTGTCGGAAATATAAGGTATATCCATATCCTTTCCAAACCCTTTAAGAAGATCATAAAGGCTCTCCATAAATTCCCTGAAAAAAGGCGCTCTTCCGTGAAATTTTCCGTAATGCGTGGAAAATTCTTCTACTATGCGCATAAAATAACTATAGAGAGGGGCAGATTCCTCCTCGGTCACAGCTCTTTTAAAAAACCCCTCTCTTTCCATAACCCTGTAAATAAACGTATAGGCATCTGCATCTTTAAATTCTTCTGAAAAGCTGCTTATCTTTTCACTGTAACTCTTCTTTTCTTCAGGAAATTCGCTGGAAAAAACTTCCATAAAAGAGCGGCGGTTAACCTGCTGCCGGGCTCTTACATAATCAAGCTGATCGGCGCCGGCTGCATTACAGAGCAGCACGGACCTGTAAATATCCAGTTCCGGAGCATTATCACCTTCCAGCAGGCAGCGCAGCAAAGATAAAAGCTCTATTATCTCTCTCTGCCGGAAAAAACCTATACCGCCGCTGATTACATAGTTAATACCCTTGTTTCTTAAAGCTTCAGAAAAAATCTCCATACCGGTTCCCGAAGAGCGGGTTATAATACAAATTTCGGAAGGGTTAACTCCAAGTTTAATCTTTTCCGCTATGTGGGAAGCAATACCTTTTGCTTCTTCATCCCTGCTGTATGCGGATAAGAAAAATTCTGATGCAAACTTATTTAAACTGCTGAAATTTTTTACTTTAATTTCAAAATTTTCTTCCAGGCTTTTTTTAAAATGAAGAGGTCTTGCTCCCCTGAAACGGTAGACAGAGCTGTCCGGATTAATTGAGACCGCCGAACTGAGAGAGTTTTTTATAAGGACCACCGCAATGCGGGCGGTTACACCATCCATATCCTCGCCTTCATAGATAAGCACTTTTTTAAATTTAATCAGGTCTTCTTGTTCCTCAAGAAGTCTTGCGGTATGCAGAGTTATATCCACAAAATCCAGGAAATTGAATTTTTTCAGTATTATGGCATATTTTTTCTCTATAAGGGCCAGGTCACGGTATTTTAAGCCTGAGGCCCCTGAAAAATTCTTTATATTTTCTTTCCAACCCGGGTTTCTTTTGGCGATATCCAAAAAGTCGGCCACATCTCGCACCAAACCTTCCCCGGCCCCTTTTACCGTATTTATTTCACCTGAATTTTTAAGAATATTCCTGACAATGAGTCTTTTCTCAAAATCACTTATAATCCTGAAACCCGGTCTAAGCGAAGCCGCAGAGTAATTCTCTCTTAAAATTTTCTTAGCAAAAGAAAAGACGGTCTCTATCCATAATTCCCCGTAAGATTCAATAGATTCTCTTGCCCTCTCCTTAAACTCCCCGGCAGCAGAAGATGAATTGCTTAAAAGAAGAACTTCTTCCGAGGAAAATTCCTTAAGAGCTCCGGAGAGGAGGGACTTTAAATATTTTTTCTTGCCCGAGGAAGGAGGGCCGTCCAGCAGTTCAACTGCCACGAATGTAGAGCTTAAGGCGCTGGTTGGGAAATATTCGGCTGGTTGAAAGATTATTCCAGCGCTTTATATTTTCTATACTCACATTGTACCTGCGGGAAATGGTCCAGAGGTTCTCTCCTCGCCGCACCCTGTGAAACTCAACCCTTCTTATTCGCCGGTTTATCTCATCTTCACTGAGATAAACTGATGACTCGGGAATATTTTGAAAATTCTCTGCAAACCGGTCATAAGATTCTGCCGGAATCCTTATGCTGTAATCAATACCCGGCGGAGTAGCCATTCTGCGAAGTTCGGGGTTTAAAAGCTGTATCTGCCTGATATCAACCCCGCTAAGGCGGGCTATCTCCCTTAAATCAACCGCCCCGGAAAGGGTATAATAATTATATTCAGGAGCGGAAGGAATTATTTCCTCAAATCCGAAAAGGGCCGGTTCCCTTGCTATGAATATAGCGGCCATTATCTTGGGAATAAACTCTTCTGTCTCCCGGGGAAGATAAATCTCCCAGTAGTCATCCGTTCCCCACCTTCTTACCTGCCTGCGCACCGCAGTGGGACCGTAATTATATGCAGCCATGGCCATCTCCCAGGAGCCGAACTCCTCATAAAGCATTTTCAGGTATGAAGCAGCGGCGCGTGTAGATTTAAGGGGGTCGCGCCTTTCATCCACCCAGTAATCTATTTTAAGACCTTTCATCCTGGCCGTACTCTCCATAAACTGCCATATACCTACCGCTCCGGCGGAAGAACGGGCAAAAGGATAAAACCCGGATTCAATTATAGCCACGTAGGCAAGGTCCCGCGGCAGACCCTCCTCCTTAAATATATCTTTTACTTCCCTTATATAAAGTCCGGCCCGTTCAAGATAGCGGCTGAAGTGATCCCTGCCCCTGGTTGTAAAATAGTTTTTCCAAACCTCAACCCGGGAGTTAAATATAAGGGGAAAGATATCTGATTCTATCACTCTCGCCCCTCCCGGGCGCCCGTATGAGGAACTGAGCCTTAAAAAGGCAAGTTCTGAATGCAAATATTCATACTCTTCCTCAGAAAAAGTTTCTTTATTGGAAACAAGCTTTGCCAGGGCCCTGTCATTCCATTTTCTGGAAAGCAGGATATCCCCTTTCTCCAGGTATTGCCGGGAACGCGCAATTTTATTTCTGACCATCTGGTTAACTTCAATATACCCGCCGGCCCTGTTAAAAGAACCGGCGGCGCAGGCGCTTAAAAATATGCAGGCCGAAACTGCGGCAGCA
>PWQF01000241.1 GCA_003556865.1 Elusimicrobiota bacterium
AAAAAATGCTGACAAATATATTAAATTCCGCAGTTTTATGTCTTCGGGCCGGCCACTGGTTTTAATGCTGGGGGGTTCTACCGGATCCGGCAAAAATACAGTTGCCGTTGAACTTGCCCACCGCCTGGACATTATGAACATTATAACTACCGATGCCCTTAGGGAGGTGATGCGCTCTTTTTTTTCCAGGGAAGTTTTACCTGTAATCCATGCTTCATCTTATCTTGCATATAAAAATATGAGCCTGCCGGTGGAGAACGGACTGAATCAGCAGGTAATTGCTTTTAAGGAGCAGGCTTTAAGGGTTAATGCGGGGTTGAGGAGTATAATAAAAAGGAGTATAAAAGAAAAAACCTCGGTTATAATAAACGGGGTTCACGTTCTTCCCGGAATATTAAACTCCTCGGAGTTCAAGAAGGCGGATATAGCCAAGGTTTTTATTTATGTTAAAAATGAACAGGAGCATAAAAAAAGGTTTTATATACGGGGCCTCTCCAGTGAAGAGCGCAGCGCCCGTAAATATCTTGAGAACTTAGAGGCCATACGCAATATTCAGCAGTATATACTGCAGCAGGCATCCGGACAGGGTTATCCCTGCATTGATAATGATAACTCCAGGAGAACAGCGGTAAAGATAATAGATTATCTTGTAAAAAAATTTTCTTAAGGGAGGCTGCCATGAAAGCAAGAGAAATAATGAGCAGGGGAGTAATTACGGTAAAAAAGGAATATACGGTTAAAAGACTTATTAAAGTCTTAAAAGAAAAAAAGATAACCGGGGCTCCTGTAGTGGAGGGCGATGAAATTGTAGGTATAGTTTCCCGGGCCAATATCATAGAGGCCGTTGATGATATGCTTAAGGTTAATCTTTCTGCCTCTGAAATAAAAGAGATGAGGGGGAAATTTAACTGGGTAGAGGGAATTATGAGCAGGGATGTTATTACTGTTGATGCCGAAGACGATGTTTTTGATGTTTTTAAAATAATGGCGGACAGGCATATACACCGGATACCGGTTATGGAAAAAGGAAAACTTGCAGGTATAATAAGCGTGACTGACGCCATAAGGGCTTTTATAAAGATAGCCGGCGGTAAAAATGAGTCAAGCTAATGGGATCCTGATCATAATTGACGGGTGGGGTATCGGGGAAAAGTCTAAGACCAATCCCGTTTACCGGGCCCGAACACCTTTTTTTGATTCTCTTAACTATAAAAAAATAGTTGCCACCGGCCCCCGTGTGGGTATGCCTGAAGAGGCTATGGGTTCAACCGCGGTGGGGCACGAAGTGATGAGCGGGGTGGATTACGAACATCCAATGCTCCGGGTTAAAAAAGAGATAGTTAAAGGGAGGCTTAAAAATAAGGTTTTCGACCCTGTTTTAAAAAGCTGCGCCCGGAAAAAAAGCAGCCTTCACCTTATGGGCCTGGTATCTTCCAACCGCGAACATTCAGATATAAGTCATCTTTACGCTATAATGAGAAGGGCCCTGGAAGTAGGGGTTAAAAAGATAAAGATTCATTTCTTTTCTGACGGCCGGGGCACCCCACCCTTTTCCGCTGTAAGTTTTGCGGATGACCTTCTTGAGAATGGTGCTATAATGACTGCGGGACAGGCAGATGTAAGTATTGCCGCCGTGGGGGGGCGGGATATCACCATGAACCGTTCCCGGGACTCCTGGGAAAAGTCAGTAAAGACCTACAGGGCCATAATTGAAGGTAAGGCTGAAAGAGAAAAAAACATTTTTAAGGCTCTTAAGGATGATTACGAAAAGGGAATTACCGACCAGTACATAAAGTTAAGGGTTCTGGGAGATTACCGGGGGGCCGAAGACGGGGATTGTTTCCTCCATTTTAATTTTCGCAAGGACAGGGCCCAGATGCTTATGCAGCTTTTAACTGAAAAAGAGTCCGCCTTAAGAAAAATAACCGGGATTAAAAACTTTAAGAAACTTAAATACCGCCGTGATTTAGATTACTCCACCTTAAATATTGCCGGTCTGGTTCAATATTACAGCTCAATGAAATCTCCCGCAGCCTATCCCGATACAAACCAGAAATATTCCCTGGGCAGTATGCTTGAGGATTTTAACTATATCCAGTACAGGATAAGCGGCCCGGACAAGACCCAGGCAGTTGAACTGCTTTCAGGCGGGAGCAGCAGGGGGAAGCTGAAAAATGAAAAAAGAATTGTAGTTCCCTATCCCAGGGAGCTGAGGAACTATATAACTGAATACGAGAAGCATAAAGGCGAAAAGGGATATGAGCTGGACCCATATGAAAAATATCCCTGCCTGGAAATTAAGTCTCTCCGGCAAAAGACCAGGGAGATAATAGAAAAGGCCCGCGAAAAGACATTTATAATTGTAAATATAGCAAATCCGGATATGGTGGGACATACCGGAAATTTTGAATCCTCGGTAAAAGCTGCCGAAGCCGTGGACCGGGCTCTGGAGGATATATGCGCGGCCGCGGAAAAGAGAAATATGTTTATATTTATCACCTCTGATCACGGCAATCTTGAAATATCTTTTACTGAAGACGGGGATGCATCTACATTCCATTCCAGAAACCCGGTTCCTTTTGCCGTTCTGCCTCAGGGGGAGTTTGATATTGAAGAGGGCGGGTGCCTGAGGGATGTTGCCCCCACCATTCTTTCCGTTATGGAACCGGAAAGAAGTGACGAGATAAAGAATAAGCTTAAAGGAGAGATAATTGTCAAAGAAAAAAGCGCTATTTCTAATTGACGGTGTGCATAAGCCCGACAATACCCTTTATTCATTAAAAGAGCTTTGCCGGCAGCGGGATGTTGAGGTTGAAGCTTTGATGTGGATAGGAGGGACTGAAAAAATAGTAAGCAGGGAATCTTTTTCCGGGAAATTTGAAAAAGATCTGGGCCGGAAAGTTATATTTCCCTCTTCCGAAGATAAGGACGGAGCGGAAGATGCCTTGAGAAGTTTGCTGCGTGAAAAGAAGGATATCAAAGCCGTAATTCAGCTTTCGGGAGCTCCTCAGATTTTCAGGGAGAGAACATTGGAGTTTGCGCGGATATCTGTTTCCCTGGGTGCTTCTTATATAGCGGGCGGCACGGTTTTTTCCGAGCAGCGTATATCCCTGGAGCATAATAAGCCCTCCATAGGTCTTTATGCCACCAATAAACGTGTGGGTAAAACCGCTTTCGGCTCCTATGTGGCAGGACTTATCTGCGGGATAAAGGGGTTGGAAACCCCCTGGAAACCTGTTCTGATTACCCATTCCCGGGGTGGTCCCCCGGATCCGCCCCTAATTGAAATATACAGGGAGGGGTCATCTAAAAAAACAGAGGAACTTACCCTTAATGAGCTTTTAAGTTCAAGGTTTAAACCCCGTTATCTTTCCCGGCTTCTGGACTTTAATCTTCACGGCGCTTCAGATGTTTTTGAAGACGCTTTAATTATTTCAAGCTATCTTGACTTAATACAGGAAGAGGGAAAAGAGGTCCCCTATATTTCTCTTATAGGCTGCCGCAGGGCGGGAGCGGGTTATTTTAATGAGTTTGCGGTATCCAATGTAAAGCTGGGGGTTAAAAAAGCTAACTCCATCCCGGCCAATTTAGTTATACATGAGGGGAGCGGTGCCGAGCATCCGCCCGTTGCTGTTCAGGGAGTTGTTTTTCTGGTTCCTTCGGATATAAATCCAACAGAGCTTAAAAACTTTCCGGGACTGGAAAAATCAATTTTGTTTATAATAGCAAACTGCCAGAATGAAAGCTCAACCCCGGAAAAGGTCCGGGAAATAAAAAAAGCAATCAGGGAGAAAAATTTAAACAGTCCTGTTCTTTTAACCCGTTTTGAACCTGAGGCAATTCAGAAAGAGAATAACCTTAAGGGAAAAAAAGTTTTTCTTTTAACTACCGCTCCCGGTTATATCCTGGAGAGGCTTTCTTCTCAAATTCAAAAAAAATACGGGGCCAGGGTAACGGGGGCGGCCAACAGCCTGGACCGGGACGAAGATATGAAAAAAGATATAGACCGGGCCGTAAAAGACGACAGGCCGGATAAGCTTTTAATTGAGATAAAGGCACGGGGAGTGGAAGGGGCCGGATACGCCTGGAAGAAATATGGTATTGACTGCTGTTATATAAATAATGTCCCGGTAGAGGTAAATAATGATTTTTCAGCGGCCCCTTCCAATAAAAGATTGGACAGGGCAATTGTTCAAAGCGTAAATGAGGCGGTAAAGAAATTTAATTCTGCTGCTGGCCGCCGGTTTCCTTTAATTAAGTAAAAACATGGCAGATTACGGTAGATGGATTAAGGAAGCGGCAAGTACGGGATTTGACATGGTAATAAGTTTTGCATAATATTGCTGTGTAAAGCAGCTGTGTAGTATTAAGGAATTATTAAATACGGGAGAAATATAAAATAATGAGAGTTTTAATAACCGATGCCATTGCCCGGGAGTGCCTGCAGGCCTTGAGCGGTGAAGGCATACAGCCTGATTACAGGACCTCACTTGAGGGGCAGGAACTAAAAGAAGCAATAAGAGATGCGGATGGCCTGATAGTAAGGAGCGGCACAAAGGTTACGGCTGACCTTATAGAGTCCGCTGATAAATTAAAGGTCATCGGCAGAGCGGGGACAGGGGTGGATAACATAGATGTTGATGCGGCCACCGCCCGGGGTATAGCGGTTATGAATTCTCCCGGCGGCAATTCTATCTCTACTGCGGAGCACACCTTTGCGCTTATGCTTGCTTTTGCCCGTAATATACATCTGGCTCATCATTCGCTTAAAATGGGAAAATGGGACAGAAAAAAATATAAGGGAATGGAGCTTTACGGCAAAACCCTGGGGATTATAGGGTTTGGCCGCATAGGGAAAGAGGTGGCAAAACGGGCAACTGCCTTCGGTATGACTGTTAAGGTTTTTGATCCTTATGTGGAAAGAGATGATGCCGAGGCGGCCGGGTGCCTTAAGTCTGAGCTGAGTGAGCTTCTTGCTGATTCCGATATAATTACCGTTCATATACCCCTTAGCCCGGAAACCAGGGGTATGATAGGGGAAAAAGAGATAGAATCAATGAAACAAGAAGCAATTATCATTAACTGCGCCCGGGGGGGGATAGTTGACGAGTCAGCATTATCGGAAGCGGTAAGAGAGGGGAAAATAAAAGGCGCCTGCCTGGATGTTTACGAGCAGGAACCCCCTTCCGGTTCACCCCTCTGCGGAGCAGACAAAATCTGCCATACCCCCCATCTTGCCGCTTCTACCGGTGAAGCGCAGGTGCGCTGCGGAGTGGAAGTGGCTCGGCAGGTGGCGGCATATTTAAAAGTGGGCAGGGCGGAAAACGTTATAAATCCGTCGGTTTTAAAAGAAAGGAATTAACTATATGAAAGATAAAAGACTTTTTACACCAGGCCCTACAGAGGTCCCGGGACCGGTCCTGGAGGCTATCTCTTCCAGGGTTATGCATCACCGGAAGAAAGAGTTTAACGCCATATACCGCAATACGGTTGAAAGGCTTAAAAAAGTATTCAGGAGCCAGGGTGAGGTTTTTCTTTTCGCTTCTTCGGGCACCGGTGCCATGGAAGCGGCTGTGGTTAATTTTACCTGTGAAGGGGATAAGGCCCTTGTAATTTCAGGGGGAAAGTTCGGAGAGAGATGGGGCCAGCTCTGTCACAGTTTCGGGGTGGAGACCAAAATAATTGAATGCCCCTGGGGCCAGGCGGTTGACCCTGAAAAAGTAAGAGAGGAGCTGAAGGCGGACCCTTCCATAAAAATTGTTTTTGCCACCCTGCTTGAAACTTCTACCGCGGTTGTACATCCCATAAAAAGCATAGCGGAAGCTGCAAAAGAGAATAATGCCCTTCTTGTAGCTGATGCGGTAAGCGGTCTTGGTTGCGAGGAGCTGGAAACAGACAGCTGGGGTGTGGATGTAGTGGTGTCGGCTTCCCATAAAGCTCTTATGAACCCTCCGGGACTGGGGCTTCTCTGCGTGGCTGAAGAGGCAAGGGTTGCCTATTTAAAAAATGAGAGAAAAA
>PWQF01000002.1 GCA_003556865.1 Elusimicrobiota bacterium
AAACCTTAACTATCTTATCTATTACCGGGATTATAAAGAAGAGCCCCGGCCCCTTGGCTCCCACAAGCCTGCCCAGCCTGAAAATAACACCCCTTTCATACTCGTTTACTATCCTCACCGCAGATATAAGTATTACTACCGCAATTAAAATTAAAGCATACATCAGTACTCCTCCTCTTTTTCTCTTTCCACTTCCAGAACATTTCCCTCAACTTTTTTAACCTTTATTTTCTCTCCTTTTTTCACTGCCCCGCTCTTGCTTACGGCGCTCCATATTTCCCCCCGCACATAAACCGTCCCCCGGGGATCTAAATCCTGCATTGCTTCACCCGCCAGCCCCTTCATCCCCTCCTTTCCGGTTGACGGCTTTTTTTTCTGAATATTTATTCCCGCACCGGCGGCAAACAGAAAAAAAGCGCCCATCCCGGCGGCGGCACCGAATACCAGCGACGGGGAAACCCTGAGCGGGAAACCGGTAACGTCAAAAAGCATAAGGGAACCGGCAGCAAATGCGATAACCCCCCCGAATGTAAGTATACCCTCCGAAGGAACCCATACATCTAAAAGCATAAGCATTGCCCCCAGTATTATAAGAAGAATACCCACCCAGTTAACCGGAATTATCTGAAAGGCAAGGGAAGCCAGAAGCAGGGAAATAGCTCCGAGCACCGCTCCAAACCCTATTCCCGGATTTGCCGCCTCGTAAATAAAACCGTAAACTCCCAGTATAAGCAGTATGTATGCCAGGTTCGGGTGAGAAATATAGTTTAAAAACTGCCTTATCGGGGAAAGTTTTTCCTCCCTGAAACCGGACCGGGCCGAAAGAGTAAAAATATTTCCTCCTTTTTTAACCTCTTTTCCTTCCAGAATCTCTTTTAATCCTGAAAAATCATCAACAATATATTCTATGACATTCATTTCCAGGGCCTCCCGGGCGGTTATGCTTGCGCTGAGGGTTACCGCCTCCTGCGCCCATTCGGCATTTCGGGAATGTTTAAGAGCAAGGGACTTAATAAAAGCCCGGGCATCCTCTACGGCCTTGGAATCGACCCCTTCTTCTTCCCCGCCGCCTCCCATCCTTACGGGATGAGCAGCCCCTACATTGGTGCCCCGGGCCATTACAGCCAGATCTGAAGAGATAAGAATAAAAGTCCCTGCAGAAGCGGCGCGGGCGCCGGAATCACCCACATAAACAACCACGGGCCGGGGGGAGGCCTCAATTGCCTTTACTATCTGCCTCATTGAATCCATCAGTCCCCCGGGCGTATCCATCTTTATAACTGTATAAGGAGCTTCCGGCTCCTGAAGATGGCGGGCTATATGCTCTGCTATCACCGGATTTACGGTGCCTTCCAGCCTTAAAAGAAGGGCTTTTTCACCCGAAGCGGAAAGAGGGACCGAAAGTACGGAGAAAAAGAGAAAAAGAGCTATAGAGCTAAAAAGCGATTTCACTTAAAGCCTCCCTGACAGTTTTTTCTTCAACGGGAACAGAGGTTATTACCCTGCCTATCTTTTCCGGAAGCACAAATTCAAGCCTCTTTTTTCTCACCTTTTTATCAAAATACATTCTCTTAACCAGGGCGCGGGGATCAGTGATTTCGGGTATGGGGCCGGGCAGGTTGAAAAGAGCTAAAATATCTTTTATTTCTTTATCCAGGCCTGCGCAGCTTCTATTTTTTAATTTAGAAATCCGGGCCGCAAGAATCATTCCCGCCGCAACACCCTGACCGTGTGTTATCTTTCCGTAACCCAACTCCGCTTCCAGGGCATGGCCCAGGGTATGGCCCAGGTTTAAAACCTTGCGGAGACCGGACTCCTTTTCATCTTTTTGAACAATTTCCCCCTTTATCTTAACTGACTCAAAGAGAACCTGCTCCATTACTATTGGATCCCGGCTGCAGATTTTCCGGCTGTTTTTAATTAAAAACTCAAAAAAGGGGCGCCCCTTTATAACTGCATGCTTTACCACTTCCGCCATACCGGAAAGAAACTCTTTCTCCTCCAGGGTTTTTAAAAGGCTAACATCAATATGAACATACCCGGGCTGATAAAAAGTTCCGGCCAAATTTTTTCCATGGGAAAGGTTTACCCCGGTCTTGCCGCCTATAGAGCTGTCGGCCTGGGCTATTAAACTGGTCGGGACATTAAAAAAGGGCACCCCCCTCATAAAAGTAGAAGCGGCAAACCCGGCCAGGTCACCCACCACCCCTCCCCCCAGGGCTATAACCGGTGTGCCCCTTTCAAAACCGCACTCCAGCATTTGAGTATATATTTCCTCTAAAGTTTTAAGGCTTTTATATTCCTCGCCTTCGCCCATATGGATAAGACATACCCCGTAACCCTCCTTTTCTAAAACAGAAACCAGGCGGGAAGCATAAAGTTTTCCCACCCTGGTATCGGTGACAACTGCAATTTTTGAAGGCGGATAAATCTGCCGGAGAAAAAAAGGGAAGTTTTTCAGTTCTCTTCCCACTCTTACCTGATAACTGCCGGAAGCTGTTTTTATTTCTACCAGCATTTTCAGGCCTTCTCCAACCCGTCAAATTTTCTTGAACTCTTTATGAAATCTATTATTTCATTCACCGGCTGCGAGACCTCTTTTCCGGTAGTATCCACAGTGAAATCAGCCCTGGAATAATAATCTTTTCTTTCACTCATTATTTTCTTTATTCTGGCCAGGGGGTCCTTTACCTTTAACAGTGGGCGGTTTCCCGAAGCCGAAGCCCTTTCATATATCTCCTCCGGCGCCGCGGTAAGGCAGACTATGACCCCTTTTTTTTCCAGCTCCTGCATATTTTTTTTGTTCTTAACCACTCCTCCCCCCGTGGCTATAACATGATTATTCAGAAGGGACACACAGCTTACCGCCTTTTTCTCCAGCTGCCGGAAATATTTTTCCCCATGCTTTTTAAAAATACGGCTGATACTGACCCCCACATCCTTCTCAATCATCTCATCCGTATCTATATACCCCATCCCCAGTTTCCGGGCCAGGGCCTTACCCACAGAAGTTTTTCCCGTAGCCATCATTCCCGTAAGTACTATATTCATATCCGCTGCACCTGCTGCATTAAAATCTCCTGAATTGAAATATCCAACTTAAAAGCCGCCTATCTGATTTAAATAATTTTTATAGTTTCTTTTCACCTCTTTTACTGAATCCCCGCCGGTTTTTTCCAGCAGGGCCGCAGCCACCTCCAGGGCCACGGCTGCCTCCCCCGCCACTCCGGCCGCGGGGACCGCGCAGACATCAGAGCGGACAATAGCCGAATCAACTTCCTTTTTACTTTTTATATCAACTGACTTTAAGGGACGGGCCAGAGAACTTATAGGTTTCATCACCGCGCTTATAACCAAATTTTCTCCGTTACTCATTCCGCCCTCGAATCCGCCGGCCCTGTTAGAGGTCCTGTAGAAACTTTTTCTGTCGGAATCATATTTTATTTCGTCATGGGCCCGGGAACCCCTAAGGCCCGCAAGGGCAAAGCCGATTCCTGTCTCCACTCCCTTTACGGCCTGAACGGACATAAGAGCCCCGGCTATCCTTGACTCCAGCTTAAGGTCCCATTGTATATGCGAGCCAAGTCCGGGGGGGACGCCGGTTACCACAACAGTAAAGACTCCGCCAAGAGTGTCGCCGGCTTCGCCGGCTGCCTTTATTTCATCTATCATTTTCTTTTCCGCATCCGGGTCTATGCACCTTAACTGGGAATTCCCGGCAGCCTCAGATATCCGGGATGCATCTTCCAGCTCCACCCTCCCCTTCACCTCCCCTATCTGGCGGGTATAAGAGAGAACCCTTATATCAAGGTCCATTAAGAACTTTTTTGCAACCGCTCCCGCTGCAACCCTGGCAGCCGTTTCCCGGGCCGACGCCCTTTCCAGTATATCCCTTATATCCCTGCGGTCATATTTAAGAGCTCCGGCCAGGTCGGCATGGCCGGGCCGGGGACGGGTCTGAATAAACTCGTCTTTCTCGTCTTCTCTTCTAACAGACATTATTTCTTTCCAGTTTTCCCAGTCCCTGTTGATTATCTGGAGGCTTATGGGGCTACCGGTGGTCCGGGCAAACCTTATCCCGGAATTGATTATAATCCTGTCTTTTTCTATCTGCATCCTCCCCCCGCGGCCGTAGCCCTTCTGCCTTTTTTTAAGCTGGGAGTTAATATACTCCTCCGATATTTCCAGTCCCGCCGGTATGCCTTCAAGGATGGCCGTAAGACATTTTCCGTGAGATTCTCCTGCAGTAACATATCTTAACATCTCATATCTCCCTCAGGCAGCCTCCGCCTTTTTTCTGACAAACTCCTTCATTTTTCTCCTGATATCTTCACCCGGCTTTATACCGGACCACAATTCAAAAGCCCTGGCCCCCTGCCCGGAAAGCATTCCTGCTCCCCCCGAACATTTAAGCGATTTTTGCTCGGCAGCGGATATAAGTTCGGTTTTACGGTTATAAACCACATCATAAACCACCAGGTCCGGCTTTACCTCAACCTTATCCAGGTCAACCGGCGCCGGGCCGGGTTTCATACCGGCCGGAGTGGCATTTATTAAAATGGCGGATCCGGAGAGTATGCCGGGTATCTCCCCTGAATCTTTTATTGCGCAGATACCGGGTAACTTAAAATCTTTTGTCAGCTTTTCCGCTTTACGGGGATATATGTCATAACCATATATTTTCCCGGGCCGCAAGCCGAACCCCTCCGCCAGGGCGTAAACCGCCGCCCGGGCCGCTCCTCCCGCGCCCAGTATAAGGGCATCTTCTGAACCGCCGCTGTAATTCAGCTCTTCCCTTAAATCATCTCTTAACCCCACCCAGTCCGTGTTGGTTCCCTTAAGGCCGCTGCCGGTTCTTATAACCGTATTTACCGCACCCGTTTTTAAAGCCGCGCTGTCGCAGCTTTCCAGTAAAGGAATTATATCCGTTTTATAGGGTATGGTAACATTAAACCCGGGAGATTCAGGTGAATTTTTTATTTCGCGGGTAAAACTTTTCAACTCATCTTTCTCTTTAATTTCTCTTAAGGAGTACCGCCAGTTCAGATCCAGGCTCCGGTATATTATCCTGTGCATCCCCGGGGAGAGAGAGTGGGCAACAGGGCTGCCTACGAGAAAACAGGTTTTTTCAGATGAAATTACCACTTATAAGGTAAAAAACAGAATCAGCGCCCCCAGGACCATCAGCATTACCCCCACCTTTCTCCTGTGACCTAAAAGAAGCCTGTCGTTAAAAATATATTCCCGTGCCAAAAGATTAATTTTATAGACCAGGGTGGGCCGGTAAAGGTAGGCTGCGCCAACTAAAAACAAGATCAGTCCGGCAAAAAAGCTTATTATATTCATAATGACCTCACTAAAAGTACTTCTCCGCAGTCAGGAAAATGCGGGCACTTTATACATTCCGACCATATCTTATGGGGCATCTTATCTTTATCCCCTCTTTTAAACTCCATCTTCTCAAAAAATCCGGGGGAATAGCTGAGAGCAAATACCTTTTCCGCCCCCAGTTCTTCCGCCTCACGGAGACAGTTTTCAACCATCCGGCGTGCAATCCCCTCTTTACGACACTTTTGGGAAACAGCAAGAGATTTTATTTCCGCCAACCCCTCCCACAGCGGATGAAGGGCGCAGCAGGCAATAATTTCACCTTCCTCCCTTATTACCCAGAAATCTCTTATATTTTCATATATTTCATTAAGGGAGCGGGGAAGCATAAGCTTATCTGCAGCAAAAGAGTTAACCAGCTTCTGTATCCCCTTAACGTCATCCAGTTTTGCCTTTCTTATCTTTTCTTTTTTATTCATGATTTTAAAATCTGTTTTGCCCGTATACCGCTCACCCCCTCTTCCTTACCTCCCAGCATGCGCGCAACCTCCCGCACTCTTTCGTTTCCCTTAACTTCTTTTATTTCTGTTACCGTTCTTCCCCCCTTCCCTGTTTTATTTACTTTTATATGGTGATCCGCCCGGCTGGCAATCTGGGCCAGATGGGTTACGGTTATTATCTGATGGAAA
>PWQF01000067.1 GCA_003556865.1 Elusimicrobiota bacterium
GCATAGGTAATACGTCTGAGAACCTGAGAGAGGCGGCTGGCGGGGAGAACTATGAGTGGACAGACATGTATCCTGGCTTCGCCAAGACCGCCAGGGAAGAGGGTTTTGAGGAAATAGCCTCTGCAATGGAATCTATAGCCGTGGCCGAAAAACAGCATGAGAAAAGGTATCAGGCGCTGGCTTCAAATATAGAAAAAGGGCGGTTCTTTTCCAGGGACGGCTCTGTAAAATGGCGCTGCCTGAACTGCGGATATGTACACGAGGGAAGCGAAGCTGTGGAAAAATGCCCGGCCTGCGCCCATCCCCAGGCCCATTTTGAGCTTCTTTGCGAAAACTGGTAAGGAGAAATAAAATATGAATAAATACGTATGCAGAATGTGCGGTTATGTGGAGCTTAAGGATGCCCCTCCCGAAAAGTGTCCCAGCTGCGGAGCCCCTAAAAGTCAGTTCCAGGAAAAAGAGGGAGCCCTGAAAACGGCTTCGGACCCTTCAAACCTGACTGAGCTTGAAAAGAAACATATAGCGGTGATTGACTCTCCTCCTACCTGCGATCTTATTCCCGGCTGCCGGGATATAAATATAAAGATAGGGGAGATAGTTCATCCTATGGATCCGGATAAGCACTGGATAATGTTTGCCGATGTTTACCTGGATAATGAATTTATCAGCAGGGTGAAACTGGAGCCCGCGCAGCTTAATCCCGCTTTCGGCCTGCACCTTAAGTCCGGAAGTGGAAAAGTCGCAGTTGTTTCACACTGCAACCTGCACGGAAACTATCTTTCAGAAAAAGAGATATAAGTCCTCCCCTGGCGGCGTTTAGTCCGTAACCGGATCACCAACGCCGTCAGGCTCTTCTTCTTCCTGAGGGAGGCTGAGTAGGCTGCTCTTTTTCAGTCCCTTTTTTATCCCGGATACTATTTTAAAGTAAAGGGCCAGGGGAATCACCAGAAAGATAGCAAGGAAAGACCACCAGTCCCATACCGCTTCGGGGCCTGAAGTTAAAAGCCCCGCGGTGAAGCGGTCCAGGTTAAATATTATTAAAATAAAGGCGGCGTAAATTACGCTGAAATTTGTTCGGGGGTCGCTTGCGCTGAACATTTCAAAACCTTCTGTCCTGGGTTTTAAAAAAGGCCATAAAAGGGAACCCCCTATGTGGCCTGTCATATCCTGGGTGATGTGGACGGCAAACCCCAGGAAAGGCACTGCCCCGTAAAGCCACCACCGCTCAATCCCGGCAAGCCAGGCACCTATTCCCCAGGGGGCAGAGAGCATAAGGCCCAGTATATAGCTGTGGCTCCAGGTGCGGTGCCAGGGCAGCCAGTCAAAATATAGTTTTCCGTCAGATTCCTTTTTAAGCCCGAAAGTGGTCCCGGAAAGAATATCTATAGTGGAGGGTTTTACGGTTGTTTTTTCTTTCTCCTTTCCCCTCTTAATAATTTTCCGGAGTTTTCTTACCAGCCGGTTAAGCCAGTCGGTATCCAGTGAGACCGGTTTAATGGAGTAGGGAAGAGGAAGAGTGGCGGACCGTTTCCAGGCCGGGGGAGCAGTCCCGGGAAAGGGAATCTGGGAAGTGCTAACCTCTTCGTTTATCTGAACGCTAACCTCTTTTTCCTTAAAAAGTATCAGGTACTGTCTCCACCGGTTTGCTCCCAGCTGTATGGGCATATACTGGATTTTTACGGTTCCCCCTTTTTCCCCGGCCATTTTTACAGCCTGTACAAATTTTTCCGCCATTTCCCGCGGGTCCGGGTCCAGGGGGTCGGGATCGACAGTTATATCCACCCGGTCAAAAAACTGACCCACCTTGAAATCAAGGGTGTCGGGCATTATTCCGTAAAGCCCTGCCAAAACCAGTATAAAGCTGCTTGAGGCCCCCGCAATATCCATCCTCCCCGCCGCTGACATCCTTACCGCTTCAGGAATAAAGGTTGCTGCTGCCACCCCGGATATAAAATGAGTGAGCCCCTTCATTTTACCAGTCCCAGCAGCCGGGTGATATGTTCGCCGTACCCGGCCATATTAAGGGCGATTGGTACTAAAAGCACGGCCATGCAGTGGCTCCTTCTGCACCCGTAAAAAACAGGTATCATACCTATGCAGGTGGCAGCAGCCATTAAAGCTATTCCCGCCCATCCCCCGGCTATGAAATATACGATTGCCGATAGGATTAATAGGACAACGGAATAGATAAGGGTCATATTTAACCGTGGAGATATGGCTGCAGCCTTGCGGGAGGCTTTTATAAGCAGCAGAAAGGATATGCAGGAACTGAAAATAATAGTGGAAACCATTATGAAAAAATCTCCTTTTTCCGCGGTAAAGACAGGCCTTAGAATAAAGGCCAGCCCGCCCCGGCCTGTTCCGAAAGGTGTCAGGTCTGTTATAACAAAAAGAAGAAGGAAAGCGCCCACATAATAAAGTATCTTGCCGCATCCCCCGGCAATAAGGAAGTTGCGTTCCTGGCGGTAATATATTTCCGGGGTATGAAGGTCCACAATAGTCCCTTTTTCGCGCGGGGGCCTGAACCGGGTGCGGTCCAGGTTCCGGTGGTTGGTTGTGTGTCCGGCAAGCATTGACCCTATGCCTGCGGTTACTGCCGGGAGGTAGGCGGCCATCATCCCCCCTATAAATCCGGGAAGGGCGCCGTATGAAAAATCCTTCCAGTCCGCGTTAAGGTTATTTGAGTCATACTGCTGCGGGGGCCTGAACTTTGAGAGAAGACTCTGTATTATAGAAGGAATGGCAAAGAATCCCACAAATACGGGCATTATATTCTGAAAGGCAAGTTCCGGGGGGAGGACCGGTTTACTTAAGAAAATAAGTCCGAAAATAGCGGCCAGGCTGAAAGTCAGTATCCCTGCAAAACAGTTGCGGCAGGCCTCCAGCCATTTCTTTAAGGGTGTTGTGCCCCTGCCTGCGCCCTTGGGCCACTCGCTCATTATATAGTGAACGATGACAAGGCCCAGTATCCAGTGCAGGTGACCGCCTAAAATAGAGGCCAGGTAAGGCCATATAAAAAAGAAAAAAGGGGTAAGTGCCAGAAGCATAAAAGCTCCCATAAGTGTCCCTGCCCCGCTGAGTATTGCAGCCTCTTTGCCACGCCCCCTCATTACCATTGAGTTTGATGGCAGCAGGGTTGCCCCGGCCGATTCATCCAGGGTGTTGAAGAATGTCATTGGTATTGTGTTCATAAAGGAAAAGGCCACTACCAGTGACATAAAAAAGGGGGCTATGGCATAGTAGGGTATCAGGTGCCTTACCGAAAGCCATATTACCACCGCAATTCCTGCCACGTTATAGATATGAAGGGCAGGTATAAAGCATAGTATGGAACCGGTCAGGGTGCCCAGTAAAACATAAAAGGTTATTACCGGGATGTAGTAATATATCATTTATTTACAGTTATTCTCCCCGGCTTATAATTTCAATGGCGGCCGGATCATAGGGATCCAGGAGCTTTACCTGGGGCTGGTTGCGGTAGGCGTCACCCTCAACCGCCAGCCTCAGGCGGCTCCCCTGCGTGGTCAGTGCTTGGCGGGCCCTTTCCTCCAGGGCATTAAACTGTCCCGACCATATTATCATTGTTATGATATCGGTTTCGTCTCCCAGGGTTAACCTGTGCATATCGTCTCCCGCCCTGGTCTGGAGCAGCTGGTAGTTTTCCACGGTTACACTTATTTTAAAACTTTCCCCGCTATGGGCTGTGGTTATCTCTCCCAGTTTTTTAGGGGGGAGGGAATCAAGCAGGGAGGCTTTTTCAACCTTAAGGGGTTTATCCGGGATACTGAGAACCTCAATTGATGCGGGATCGGCCGGGTCCGATATCTCCACCTGGGGCTGGTTGCGGTAGGAGCTTCCCCGCACGGCAGCTCTTATCCTGCTTCCCGGTGTAGAGAGGGCTTCTCTTGCCCCGGGGGTTAAAGCCTCGAACTGGTTCTGCCAAAGTACGGAGGAAATTCTGCCGGTCCGGTCCCTGAAGGTTAACCTGTGCATCTGGTCACCGCCCCTGGTTTGTCCCGCGGAATAATCCTCCACATCTGCGGTAATAATAAAAAGTTCATCTGAATGGTCCACGGTTATATCACCTATGTCTATCTCTTCCATTTTAAACTTGTCGGTTATCTCAATCCGTTCGGGTATGGTTAAAAACATAGCTGCTCCCCAGGACTGGGATATGTTAAGGGCGCCGGTTATGCGGACCGTATCTCCGGTGGAGGGGAGTTCTCCATCAAAATGTTCAAGAAACTGGCTTAAGCGGTCAAAAGCATTTATGCGTATATTCCCGGTATTGTCTGAAACCGTCATACGGAAGCTGTTGCGTTCCCTGTCCCGGGAAACTTCTACAACGCTTCCTTCAACCACCACCAGGGCGTTATTCATTGTAGGAGTAATTTCGCCTATCTCTATAAGACGGGGCTGTTTCAGGTAGGCTGCGGTCCAGAGCAGAATTATCCCGACTATGGAGCCGGCTATTGCCGCAATCTTTGCGCTCCTTATGGAAGTGCGGGTTTTGGTTCTGGCCCCGCAGCGGTGGCATACAGAAGAGGCTCCGACGAAATAGCCGCATATCTGGCAGCTGGCTTCATAGTTTGATTGGGTCCGGGATTCTTTCCCGTTCTGTATTGTTTCCTGTTCAGCCATAGGTATATCCCTTCTTACTTCTAAAAATTTATTTATATGTAAATAATAACTTGCGCAGGTGATTTCGTCAAATTACGGGTAATTTTTCCGGGCAGTCATAATAAGGATAGCAACCCTCCTGCCTGAAAATATAGGGATTCGTTTCATTTACCCGGTAATACCGCTTTAGAAAATAGGCCTGGCGGGTTTAATCCTTATGTTGACATTTTTTTAATTTAGTGTATAATCCTTGCCTATCAAAACGCAAGGCATTCTTTAGAATGAACTTTCCTTCTAAGTAACGCCTGCTGTTTCGATGCTGAAAAGGTTGGAATGGTAATGGCGGGCGTTATCTGCCCCAAAGAGAAACTGAAAATATCTTATACCGTACCTTTAAATTGTAGATGTGTATTAAAAAAAACGTTAAAAAACTTAACAGTATATTTTCCGGACAAAAAAGATGAAAAATATTTTTAGCCTTAATAAATTACGTTTCCTGGCATTAACATCAGTTATATTGATGGCGCCGGGGCTTCTGCAGGCACAATTTATTGTCTGTAAATCCGGTGATTATGATTATGAGAGCATCCAGGAAGCCGTAGCGGATCTCGGAAATTACAGTTCGATACAGGTAAGAGACGGCACCTATGAATACGAAAGCACCATGACAATTGATAATATAGGTATCATATTAGAGGCCTATCCCGGCCATTCTCCCGTCTATGACGGGGGCAGCAGTGATACGGCAATAAATATCTTGCAGTCCGGGGTTATAATAAGAGGGTTAGAAATAAGAGGAAGCGGTAGTTACGGAATTATGGTTCAGGGGCATTCTGCTACCGTTGAGATGTGTGAGATTCACGGCTTCGTCCGGGGTATCCACATAGGCTTGGGGCCCGGTCACTTTGATACGGATATCCGAGGAAACATCATAAGAGACAATAATATAGGGGTTAATATTGACGGCGGAAGCGCAAAGTTCTACAGGAACGTTTTTGATAATATCATAACCAACGTGCAGTTTGCCAATGCCGCAGGAGTCTGGCACGACGGGGATCCCCTCGACCCCAATACGGGTATAGGAGAAGAGGGCAGGGGGGGTAACTACTGGAGCGATTATGAAGGGGAGGACAGGGGGGACGGGATAGGAGAGATCCCCTATGTTATGTCAGGTTTTGTTTCAGGTGAAGTTCAGGATGATTTTCCCTGGATGAGCCCTGATTTTTACGTCCCGGCAGGAAGTTTTGATGTTGCGGTAACTGATATCACCGCGGGGGAAAGTCCGGATATCACGATTACAGCCCTAAAGGATATGCATGATAACAATCTCCTGGGAGATTTAAGCGTAACCATAGAAATTAACGGGGCTTCAGAGACAGAGGAA
>PWQF01000094.1 GCA_003556865.1 Elusimicrobiota bacterium
CATCCTCGCTTATTTGCATAAGCTCCTCTTCAAAACCTTCTGTTCTTAACTCTTCAGGAGAAATATCATGTTGACGGGCAAGTTCCTGAACTCTTCTATGGTATTCATTATCTATTGGCTCAAAATATTCAGCATATTCCTGGGAAAGCTGCATATTTATAATTTCTGCGTGAGCCACGATATCAACTATTACCTGGTCAGAAACTTCGGGTTCCCCGGAAAGTTCCCGGTCACGGTCCCCGCAGCCGGAAACAATAATCAGAGATGCAAAAAGAATTCCCCACAGGTAATATTTCATTCTCTTACGCCCAGATAAATAAGCTTCTTATCTTTTGAGCCGGACTTTAAATTCTCGAAAACCTTTTCAATTTGAGCAGGATTAATCTCCCGGCCTCCCAAACCGTATATGTAATTATACATAGCCGGTCTTTTTTCCGATTCATAAAGAGCTGCCTTGATATCTGCATAAAGGGGGCCACCCTGACCGGAAAAACCTTCACTCCTGTCCAGGACAGCAACAGATTCAAGGCCTGAGAGGGCCTCTGCTATTTCCTCGGCGGGAAAAGGGCGAAACATCCTTGGAAAAAGAAGGCCCACCTTCTCCCCTTTTTCTCTAAGCGCATCTATTACGTCTTTTGCGGTACCGACAGTTGAATTTAAGGCTACAATTGCCCTTTGGGCATCTTCCATTTTATATTTTTCAACTCTTCTGTATTTCCTTCCGGAAATTTTTTCAAAACGGCTGAATATGTCATCCGCAACTTCAAATACATGAGTAAGCGCTTCAGACTGCTGTCTTTTATGCTCAAAGTAGTAGTCAAAAAGATCAAGCGGACCGTAAGTGACGGGATTGTCAACATCAAGCAGGGGAGCGTCCGGGGAGTACTCCCCTATAAAATCCTTGACCGCTGAATCCTTCAGTATATCCACCCTCTCCATGGAATGACTGGTTATAAAGCCGTCCTGACATACCATTACAGGCAGAAGAATCTTTTCATTTTCGGCAATTTTGATGGCAGCAATTACATTATCATACGCCTCCTGGGCATTTTCACAGTAAATCTGTATCCACCCTGAATCTCTTGCGCCCATTGTATCGGAGTGATCGCAATGGATATTTATGGGGGCAGAAAGGGCCCTGTTGACCACAGGCATAATTATGGGAACACGGTTGGATGCCGCCACATAAAGTATTTCCCACATCAGGGCCAGACCTGCAGAAGCGGTAGCAGTCATTGCCCTGGCCCCGGCTGCCGATGCACCCACGCAGGCGGACATAGCTGAATGCTCGGATTCCACGGGAATAAACTCTGTAGTTACCTTACCGTCATTTACAAACTGGGAAAACTTCATAACTATGGAGGTCTGGGGGGTTATAGGGTATGCCGCAACTACATCAGGATCAATCTGCCGCATAGCCTCACTTACTGCTTCAGCTCCGGTAAAAGCCTTTATCAGTTTATCCTTCATTTTTCTTCCTTTTCCATACTAACACATTTCACGGGGCATATGTTTGAGCATATGCCGCATCCCTTGCAGTAGTCCATATCTATCTTGCCCAGTTTTCCGTCCTCCTTAATTTTTATGGCCATATCCGGGCAATAGAGCCAGCACTGAAGACAGTCAATGCATTTATTCCTGTCAACCTCAGGTATAAAAGTTCTCCAGTCACCGGTTTTATATTCAGAGGCATTCCCTGCATCCGTTATTTTCCCGCCTATAGGTATCTCTTTCCACCCTTTCTCACTCATCGTTTACTTCTCCCGCTGCCCGCTCTATTCCTTTTAAGTTAGCCTCCACAGCCGAAGGGGCCAGCTTCCCTGTAAAATGTTCTTTTATCTTTTCCTTTAATACTTCCACGTCAACTATGCCGCTGGCCTTTACCAGCGCCCCAAGCATGGGGACATTCATAACCGGGCGGCCCAGAGTTTCAAGAGCTATACCGGTGGCATTAACGGTATGGATAAAACATTTGCCTGATGGAGAGAGTTCTGACCGAAGTTCTGACGGGGTCTTTTCAGTATTAACTACCAGCCTTCCATTTTCAACCAGTCCGCCCAGAACATTTTGAGATTCTATTAGGGTAGGATCTAAGACTACCACGATATCAGGGTTAACAACTCCGGAATGTATCCTGATCTTGCTGTCGCTTATCCTGGTAAATGCTTTTACAGGGGCCCCGGTCCTTTCCGGACCGTATTCAGGAAAAGACTGAACATATTTCCCGCCTTCAAGAGCGGCTTCGCCTAAAAGCATACAGGCAGTTTTAGCTCCCTGGCCACCTCGTCCGTGAAATCTTATTTCGAGTATTTTTTTCGTATTCATAACTGGTTAAATATATATAAAATATAATACTTTGTCAAAAACCCCTTCTTCCCTCTATAGCCCGCCCCAGAGTAAGACCGTCCGCATACTCAAGATTTCCCCCGATGGGAATGCCGTGGGCCAGGCGGGTTACTTTTATATCAAACTCCTTAAGCATATCCTTCACATATTCCGCCGTTGCCTCCCCTTCAACGTTGGGGTCGGTAGCAAGAATAACTTCATCCACTCCCCCTTTTACAACCCTTTCCCTAAGCTCAGCCATTCTCAAATCCTCCGGGCCCACCCCATCCAGAGGAGCAAGAGAGCCCATAAGCACATGATAAAGCCCCCTGTAACTTCCTGTAGCCTCAACCGCAATCACATCCTGAGGACTTTCAACAACGCAGACCACACTTTTATCCCTTTTATCTGAAAGGCATATGCGGCAGGTTCTTTTGTCGGTAAAATTCCCGCAGATAGAACAATATGATATTTCTTCTTTTGCTCTAATCAGGGCCTCTGAAAGCTCCTGGGCAATTTCCGGCGGAGACTTCAGAATAAAAAAGGCAAGCCTCTGGGCAGTTCGGGAGCCTATACCCGGCAGCCGGGAAAGGGCGTTTATAAGAGCTGCTATAGGTTGGGGGAGATTATGCATATCATCCCATAAGGTCAGAAAGTCCGCCCATTCCACCCATTGCCTGCTTGGCCTTTTCCTGCTGCAGGGCACTCTGTTTTTTTAAACAGATTTCTATAAGATTTTTTATATCTTTTTCCAAATTTGCCCCTGAATCTTTTATAACTTCATCCGGAATTCTAAAATCTTTTACTTTACCATCACCGGTTACGCTTAAACTTATTCCGTTGACTTCCTCTTTAACCACTGCCTTCTTAAGCTCTTTCTGTACCTTTTTTATCTTTCCGGCCTGCTTCATCAGTTTTCTTATATCCATTTTTATTTCTCCCTTTTAAACTGTTCTTCTATCTGTCCGCCGAATTCTTCTATAATATCGGCAACAACAGGTTCCTCTTCCTCTATTTCTATGGGGTTAAATCGCTGACTTGAACGAACCTTATTTTCCGGACTTTTTTTTTCTGCCGGAGCAGGGGTGTTTTCCACAGAAAAATTAAACTCATTTCCCAAAACCTGCCTTATTTTTTCCTTTAAAAGAATGGATTTATTATCTTTTATTTCTAAAAGGCTGGGGTTTTTAATTACCACCGTCTTACCCTTAAGAAACGCTTTTGCTTCCTTTAAAGTATGGTAGAGGGGCTGGGACTCTCTTTTTATAAGCTTAAGTATTTCGGCCCACTTTCCTCCTCTTTGGGGTTCTTTTACCTCCGGCGTCGGCTCTTCATTGAGGGGGGCTTCGGGCTCTTTCAGATCTTTTTCTTCACTGCTCTGCTGCCGGTTATTTAAACATTCTTCATTATCCCCGGGTAATCTATGCTCTTTACTTTTCATTTTTTGCTCCGGCTGGCGGGCAACTGCATCCATAACATCTTCAAAACTCACAAATTTTTCACTTAACTTGAAAATAATTGTATCCATTACTATCCGCGGGAAATCAGCATGCTTAATCCTGTAAGTATTCTTTTCAATAAAATCCGTTATCCATAAAAGCCGCTCCCCAGAAAAGCCTTCAGCAGCCCTCCCCAGGCGCCGGCAGTAATCTTTGCTTATTTCAAAAAAATCCTTTTCATTGTTAAGCACTGAAGTCAGCATAAGATTACGGAAATGGGAAAGCAGATCTTTATGAAGACGACCCGGAGAATAGCCTTTGCTGTAAAGCTTTGAGCAGTAACCCAGAGCCCCGGCCGGGTCTTCATTTTTTATATAATCCGTAAGCTTAAAAAGAAGCTTGCCGGGAACGATACCCAGGAGCCCGGATATTTCCGAAGCCTTTAACTTTCCGGAGCTGTAGGAAAGAGCCTGATCCATAATACTTTGCGCATCCCGCATTGAACCTCCCGCTGACCGGGCGATTAAAAGAAGACCCTCTTCATCATAATCAGCATTTTCCTTAACAGCTATTTCCTTAAGGGCACTACTTATTACGGCTTCGTTTATGGGTTTAAAATTAAATGACTGGCATCTAGAAGTTATTGTTTCAAGGACTTTGTCCGGTTCAGTAGTAGCCATTATAAAAATAATATGCTCCGGGGGTTCTTCCAGCGACTTAAGCAGGGCATTAAAAGCCTGGGTGGTAAGCATATGGACTTCGTCAATTATATATATCTTGTATTTACTTTTTGCGGGGGCAAACTTTATATTTTCCCTCAACTCCCTGATCTCATCTATCCCACGGTTTGAAGCCGCATCTATTTCAATGACGTCAACGGAAGATGAACTGTCAATTTCAAGACAGGTTTCACATTTACCGCAGGGCTCCTCGTTTTTAAGGTTCTTACAGTTTACCGCTTTTGCCAGAATACGGGCTGTAGTTGTTTTACCTACACCTCTTTGGCCGGTAAAAAGATAAGCATGAGATATTTTATCTAACTTTATGGCATTTTTAAGGGTGCGTGTGATATGCTCCTGACCCGCTACATCCGAAAAAAGAGAGGGCCGGTATTTTCTTGCAATTACAAGATAGGACATTGTGACTTATAACTATCTTTTAATTTCATTAATATTTGATGTCTGCTTTTTTTAATATTATTTAAGACTTCCGCCTGGTTATAAAATCCTACTGCCTGGTGGAGATGGGGGGATTCGAACCCCCGGCCTGTACGTTGCGAACGTACCGCTCTCCCGACTGAGCTACATCCCCTTCATCTTTATTTAAACTTACTGAAAGTAGCTGTTACCGGAGGCGCACAAATATAATTTATTTTTCCCGGCAGCTGGCTGTGTCAGATGTTAAACTGACAGAGATAAACACTATCATAAAAATTTATGGCGGAGAGGCCGGGATTTGAACCCGGGCCAGGCGGAATTCGCCTGCTAGTGGTTTAGCAAACCACCCCCTTCAGCCACTTGGGTACCTCTCCTTTATTACTATTTAACTAAAAATAAAAAAATTTACAAGAATATTCAGGAATAATTATTTACAAAAATTTTTCAGATAATTTAAAATGAGCATGATTTAACTTAAAAAATAATAGAAATATTAAACTTTTAAAAATATTTTGGAATTGAAACATATAAGGTTCGTTGCTGACACGGAACCCTAAGAAATTAAAAGCAGCAGCACAGATAAATAACCGGCTGAACCTGGGCTGGATTATATTCCGGCAGATCCGGCCAGAAGATAATTAGATTAAACACATAATAAATCTGAAACGAAGCATAAATCATGTTTTCTATTTTAACTGGAGGTAATGATAACATACTTAGAAAGCGCCAAAAGATATACACCGCCAGAAGAGACTCTTTACTAAATAAAGAATTTATGTTAATAATAATCTTAAATAGGCGGTATATTTTTAAAAGGGAGGATAAAATGCATAAGAAAATTTTTATTTTTTGGGGACTCTTTTTATTTACAGCTTCAGGTGCCGGAGCCGGATGGCTGGAAGACGCACTTAAAGAAGAGACAAAAAAGATTTTGACGCCTGTCGTGCGCGACCTGGGACTGGG
>PWQF01000184.1 GCA_003556865.1 Elusimicrobiota bacterium
TCCTCCAGTATCTGCGAAGGATGCTCTATATCCTTTTCCCAGGTAATATCGCTTATATGGAGAAGCCCTTCCACTCCTTTCTCCACCATTACAAAAGCTCCGAAATCGGTAAGATGGGTTATCTCGCCTTCCAGTATGTTTCCTTCCTGGTATTTTTCAGCAACTTCATCCCAGGGATTGGGCTGGGTCTGTTTAATGCTCAGGGCCATCTTTTCATTTTCCCGGTCAATGTTCAGTACCTTGACTTTAACCGTATCCCCGTTATTTAAGACCGCGTTGGGATGCTTTACGTTCTCGGTCCAGGAAATTTCTTCGGTCCGGACCAGGCCTTCCACCCCCGGCTCTATCTCAATAAATGCCCCGTAAGAAGTTACGCCTGTAATCTTTCCGTCAAGGATATCCCCTTCAGAGTATTTCTCCTCTATTTTTTCCCAGGGATGAGCCATTGTATCTTTTAAACTAAGGGAAATCCGGTTGGAGCTTGGATTGAAATTTTTAACTTTCACCTCAACCTCATCGCCCACCTTTAAAATATCATCAACCTTGTCCACGTGACCCCAGGAGAGCTCGCTTATATGAAGAAGCCCGTCAATCCCGCCCACATCAACAAAAGCGCCGAAGGTCTTAATTCCCGAGACCCTACCCTTAATCAATTTACCCGGATAAAGCTGTTCAAAAAGTTCTTCCCTCTTTCTCATAACATCTTCTTCTATAGCCTTTTTCCAGGAAATAACAATATTCTTTTTTTCCCGGTCATAATCTATTATGCGGCAGGGAACGGTCTTCTCTATCACCGAGTCCAGATCCTTTACCATAGGATAGCCTACCAGCGATGCGGGCATAAAGGCTTTAACCCCTTCAATATCGGCTATCATTCCCCCTTTTATTTTTCTTTCAAGTTTGGCGTCCAGGACAAGTCCCTCTTCAAAAGCTTTCTGAAGTTTTTCGAATTTTTTCTCAAACTTTGCCT
Organism: Elusimicrobiota bacterium; assembly: GCA_003556865.1. The sequence goes on from PWQF01000184.1 coordinate 971, forward strand.
TTTTATGTGAAAGTATGGGAGGATGCTCGTAGTCGTGGCTCTTTTTTATTACGAAAACCTCGACCTCGTCACCTATCTTTATATCTTCGTCTTCAAATTCAGAAAGGTTTATAATCCCTTCCGACTTGCCGCCGGTATCAACCAGGACATTTTCCTTATCCTCGTCAATATCAATAACCACTCCCTTTGTAATCCTGCCCTGGGTATTCTGTTCCTCAACATGCTTCAGCACATCTTCCATACTTATCTTTTTTTCCGCCATATTTTACTTATTCTCCTTGTTTAGATTTTATTTTTTTTATTTTATCTTCTATCTCTTCAACAATTTCAACAGGAGTGGAAGCTCCCGTGGCAATGCCTATTTTATCCCCCCCCTTAAGATGATAGGGGGAAATCTCATCCGCCGTCTCTATATGATAGGCCCGGCCCTTCTCCCCGGCCAGTTCAAAAAGCCTTTTTGTGTTTGAACTGTTCTTGCCGCCCACCACGAAAAAGATATCCGCCAGGGCGGCCATCCTCCCCAGTTCGTCCTGTCTGCATACTGTTTCCTGGCATATGGTGTTATGCATTTCCACAATATCAAACCTGTTTAATATTTCAAAGACTGTCTGAAAAAATTTTTCCCGGCGGAAAGTAGTCTGGGCTATAATCCCGGCATTTTTCCCCCCGGAAACTTCTGCCGCTTCCCGGGGCCCTGAGATAACAACCCCTTTTGAAGGAGCCCTGGAAAGAATCCCCCTGACCTCCGGGTGGGTCTTTATCCCCGCTATGAAGACCCGGTCATACCTGGCAGCCAGCTTGCTGAAAATCTTCTGGGCCTTTTTTACCTTGCGGCAGGTAGCGTCAATAATCCTGCAGCCCTTCTCTTTTAATTTTTTCTCGGCGCTCAGGGGAATCCCGTGACTTCTTATCAGAACAGTGCTACCCCCCTTTATGGACCCGGCACCGCAGTTTTTGTCTATTATATTATTTCTGCGCAATTTTTCAACCACCTGGGGATTATGAATAATGGGGCCCATTGTAACCACCTCCCCTTCAGCGGCGGCACTGTAAGCTTTTTTTATGGCCTGGTTTACCCCGGAGCAGAATCCGCAGTAGCGGCTTTTTATTATTTCAGACAATTTCCATAACCTCTTTTCCTATAAGAAAAAGTATACAAAAAAAGAAGCTATATTCAAGAAAAGCCTCAGAATCTTTTTAAAAAAAAGTTTAATAAAACTTGACATAACCCCCTTAATATTATTAGATTGTAACCCGGTTTAATTAAAAAAATAATCTATTATGGTGAAACTAATCTTACTTATCTTTTTTATATTACCTGCCGGATGCAACGCATCCGGGGGGGGCGGTGAGGGGGAAAGAAAAACAGAAACCCTTTCTTCCATATCCCTTCCCCTGGAGAGGGAGAGTTCTACTGATGCTCTTTTAAAGGAGATGGGTGAGGCTGATTTTGTGCTGCTTGGGGAGGCTTCGCACGGGACCTCTGAGTTTTACCTGAAAAGGTCTCTTATCTCCCGGCGACTTATTAAGGAGAAAGATTTCTCCCTTGTAGCCGTGGAAGGAGACTGGACAGCCGTTAATGAGATAAACAGATATGTAAAAGGGATTGAGCACCAGCATCTTAATGCAGAAGAGCTTCTGCTTAAAACTTTTCAAAGATGGCCGGAATGGATGTGGGGAAACAGGGAGTTTGCTTTATTCCTGGACTGGCTCAGGGAGTATAACAGGGATCTTGAGCCGGAAGATAAGCGGGGGATCTACGGTCTTGACATATACGGCTTTGCCCGGTCCATTGACCTGGTTGCCTCCTATATTGAAAAGGTTGACCCGCAAAAAGGGCTTAAGGCGCGAAACCTTTACCGGGATTTTAAGCGCCTCGCGCAGGATCAGGGAGCATATATAAGAGAGGTTATGCAGACCGGAAGTCACCAGGGAGATAACCTGAGAAAAGTAAAGGAAATAATAAAAGAGAACAGGGAATCCTATATTAAAAACTCATCGCCTAAGCAGTATTTCAACGCACTCCGAAACTCCCGTATAGTGATAAGCGCCGAGGCTTTTTACCGTAAAATGATTCACAGGGATGAAAGGTCCTGGAATGCCAGGGCCGAAAACTTTGCCCGCACCGCCGAAGAACTTCTGGAATTTTACCCGGAGGCCAAACTTATCGGATGGGCCCACAATACCCATATGGGAGATGCCCGGGCCACCGAAATGAGTATTACAAACCAGAAAAATATGGGACAGATGCTGAGGGAAAACCATCCGGGCAGGGTATTTATTTTAGGTTTCGGGACTTATAAGGGAAGAGTGGCTGCCGGGAGGGCCTGGGGCGAGGATATAGAAATAATGACCGTTCCCGAATCCCCTGCCGGCACTGCCGAATATATTATGAATGAAGCCTCACAGGGAGAAGATATACTCTTCTTCAGCAGGGACCTCGGGGAGATCCCGGAACTCAACCGGCCCCTGGGCCACCGGGCCATAGGCGTGGTTTACAACCCTGAAACAGAATATCCCGGAAATTACGTGAATACCATTTTACCTGCAAGGTATGACGCTTTTATATTTTTCCCCCGCACAGAGGCAGTCACCCCCCTGGAACCTTAAACATTTAAGTTATGCGCGCAATAGGAATAGATATAGGAAAGGTAAGTTTCAAGGCAGTACTGCTTAAGGAAGGTTCCGGCGGAATTAAGGTGGAGGATACCTTTTTTATCCCGCACCGCCAGGAAATAAAAGAAACCTGGGAAAAACTGAAAAAGAGATGGAAAATAACCGGTAAAGAGAGGATAGCCGTAACCGGACGATTCAGAAACTCCCTCCCCTTCCCTTCTATAGTTGAAAAAGCGGCCCAGGAAAAGGCGGCCGAATTTTTATACCCGGACAGGGACTTAACTTTAATACGTCTGGGCGGCGGCGGATTTTCTGTTCTTAACTTAAGCCGGGAAAGCATATCCGAATACAGCCTTAACCCCAGATGCGCCTCAGGGGTAGGCTCATTCCTGGACCAGATTATGAGCCGGATAGACTCTGATATAGTAAAAGCCGACCGGCTTTCCTCCGGCTCCGCCGCGGCAGATATAACCAAGCGCTGCGGGGTAACGATGAAGACAGATTTTACCCACCTTTTAAACGCGGGAAGGAATGTGGAGGAAGTTGTAGCCGGTCTTCTGGAGGCTTCGGCCAAAAGCGCCCTGGAGCTGGCGGCCAAAAAAGGGTTTAAGCCCCTGGTTGTTCTTATAGGCGGGCTCTCTAAACTGGAGAGGATACAGCAGACAGTTAAAAATAATATCCCTCCCGCCAGTGAACTTAAAATCCCTGAGAATTCCTTCTGTTTTGAAGCCCTGGGGGCCGGGCTGGAAGCCTATTCCCTTAAATCCTTCCCCGAAAAAAATATAGATGAATCTGACCTTCACCCCCTTAAATTTCTTCCGCCCCTGGAGAAATATCTGAAAAAGGTGACCAGATACCAGGATTCCCCTGTGAAAAAGAGGGATAAGAAGAGTTATGCCGTTGCGGGGCTGGACATAGGTTCAACCGGTTCAAAACTTGTGGTCTTAAGGGATAAAACTCTTTTTGAGGCCTATACCCAGACAGGGGGAAGGCCGGTAGAGGCGGCCCGGAAACTTTTATCTCAGATACCGGAAGAGATATTTGATTCTGTTAAAGCCGTGGGGATTACGGGTTCGGGAAGAGATATTGTTTCCGGAGCCCTGAAGGCATCTTTAGATGCCCGGGAGAGAGAACGTATCTTTGTTTTAAACGAAATAGCCGCCCACGCCGCCGGGGCCCATTACTACGACCCTGAAGTGGATACCGTTGCCGACATCGGAGGACAGGATGCAAAGTATACCCGCCTGGAATCAGGACGGGTAACCGACTCCTGTATGAATACGGTCTGCCCCGCGGGAACCGGGTCTTTCCTGGCCGAGCAGCTTGCCGCGCTGGGTATAGAAGACGTAAAAGAGTTCGGGGAAACAGCTCTTAAAGCAGAAAAAGCGGTTGACCTGGGCCAGCACTGCGCCGTTTTTATATCTGAACAGATAGACGAGGCAAAAAGGCGGGGGGCAAAAACCCCTGAAATTGTAGCCGGCCTCTACTATTCCATTATCCATAATTATGACAACAGGGTAAAGGGGAGCCGGGATTACGGCCGCAAGATATTTTTACAGGGCAAACCGGCTACTAACCTGGCCCTGGCTGCGGCTATGGCTGCCGTTTCCGGCCGGGAAATAACAGTTCCCCCCTCACCGGGCACACCCGGGGCCCTGGGAATAGCTGTGCTTGCCCAAAGAGAACTGGGAGAAGAACCGCTAAATTCAAAAGCCCTGAACCTTAAAAAATTTCTTAAAAGCAGGATAACTAAAAGAAGCAGTTTCCGCTGCCGATCCCTGGACGGCTGCCTGGAGGGAAACCTCTGCCCTATCCAGCAGATAAAAATAGTTTCGGATGAGAATGAAAAAACTTTTTTATGGGGAGGAGCCTGCGATAAGTTTGAATCGGGCCCGGCAGTTAATAATAAGATAGCCCGGGCTCCGGACCCCTTTGCGCGGAGAGAAAAACTTATTAAAAATTACCTGGAGGATAGCGGTAAAGGCGGGGAGACAGTGGGTATACCCCGGGGACTGGAAACAGAAGAGATCATACCTTTTTCCGCTACTTTTTTCAGGGAGCTGGGCTTCAGGGTAAAGATAGCCGCCAATTATTCGGGAAACCCCCTGGAAAAAGGGGCCCGGCTCTGTGAATCAACCTTCTGCGCCCCCATTCAGCTTTTGGCCGGAGAGGCAAAAATACTTGAAAAAGAAAATTTTGTTTACCTGCCGAAGATAATTGAAATCTCGGG